>JBEPWX010000095.1:0-8919 GCA_041642235.1 Mariniphaga sp. | reverse complement strand
GCATCGTTTCTGTAGGTTGTGACTTTCTTGGCACCTGGTTATCTCCTGTGGAATTTTCCTCTCAATATGCAAGCCGACGGGCTCTTAATGAAAAAAACCCCGGATTGAACAAACACTATCAAATAGAAGCTGGAATGTCGCTTACCGGGACAAATGCAGATTACCGCATTCGCGCCGACAGAGCAGAATACGGTAAAATACTGGTTTATCTGTT
The DNA here is from genome assembly GCA_041642235.1 of Mariniphaga sp. Lineage (GTDB taxonomy): Bacteria > Bacteroidota > Bacteroidia > Bacteroidales > Prolixibacteraceae > Mariniphaga. The sequence continues at coordinate 8,705 of JBEPWX010000095.1, read as the reverse complement.
CAATCAAATTGCATTCCAAAACGGTACAGCTACCATAGAAGCTCCACAGCTTTCTCAGGAGATAGCTGAACAACTGAAAAGCGTTATTGACGATTTGCAGGCTAACCGGGGTCGTTCAATAGTTGTCTGTGGAGACAATAATCCGGATTACCAGGTGATTGTAAATGAAATAAACCAGATGTTAGGCAATATCGGTGAAACTATTCAATTCAACAGAAGTTACAATCATTTCCAGGGAGACGAAGAATGGCTGAAATCGTTATTTAATTCAAATCCGGGGGCAATAATTATGTGGGACGTAAATCCTGTTTATAGCCACCCGATGTCAGAAAAAATTAGTGCTGCCATTCAAAAAGTGCCTTTATCAATTGCCATAACACCTCAACCAGACGAAACTTCAGAACTCTGTAAATACAAATTACCCGCACCAGGATATCTTGAATGCTGGGACGATGCAGAATATAAAAAAGGAATTGTTTCAGTGTTACAACCAACTCTGCACAAGCTATTTAATTCACGACAGGCTCAGGAATCCCTTCTTGCCTGGATGGGGAATAAAATCAGTTGGCAGAATTACATCCGGGAAAACTGGGCTACAACTTATTTCCCTTTACAAAATGAAGATTCAGACCAGACAGATTTCTGGATAAATATCTTGAAAAATGGAGAACTGGTTTTGGATGCCAATCCGTCTTCTGTTTCATATAATCCGGAGGCGACTGCAAACGTTTTGCAAACTGTGATTTCAGAAAAAGCACCGGAAGGGTTTACCATTGAACTGGTTGAAAGCATAAATATCGGGACAGGTCATGGCCCACTCAATCCCTGGCTGCAGGAATGTCCTGATCCGGTAACACGGATAGCCTGGGGTAATTATGCTTCTATAGCACCTTCAGTTGCACGCCGGTTGAACATCAAGAGTGGAGATATTATTCAACTGAGAGACCTTCAAATTCCCGCATTTGTGCAACCGGGACAGGCTGAAAATACAATCAGTATAGCCTTAGGTTATGGTCGCACTGTTGGTGTTGCTGAAGAAATTAGGACGGGGGTAAACGGTTATCCGCTTTCAGAAGTAAAAGATAATTTCCGCAGGTTTACAGTTCATGGAGTAACTTTAACCACAACCGAAAAGACTGAACAGCTGGCACTTATACAAGGACACCAGTCGATGGAAGGCAGGGCGATTGTAAGAGAAGCAACCTATGAAGAGTGGAAAGAAAATCCTGCAGCAGGAAATGAAATGCATGAGGAGGTTCAGAAACACCACACAACATTGTATCCTAAGACCGTTTTCCCCGGTCACAAATGGGGCATGGCTATCGACTTAAACACCTGCACAGGCTGTAGCGCATGCGTACTTGCCTGCAATACAGAAAATAACATTCCGGTTGTAGGCAAAAAAGAAGCTACCCGTCACCATGAGATGCAATGGATACGAATTGACCGTTATTATAAAGGAGACGAAAACAATCCAGAAGTATTAAGGCAACCGGTTATGTGCCAGCATTGTGATCAGGCTCCTTGCGAAAATGTATGCCCGGTGGCTGCCACCAACCAATCGAGTGAAGGAATTAACCAGATGGCATATAACCGTTGTATAGGAACACGGTATTGCAATAATAACTGTCCGTATAAAGTTAGACGATTTAACTGGATGGACTATACCGGTGCCGATTCTATTCCTAACAACCGCTTCGATCCGGCAAATGTTACAGTTGATTTAAGCCGCATGCGTCACAATCCCGACGTAACAGTAAGGGCAAAAGGAGTGATTGAAAAATGCTCTTTCTGCATACAGCGGATACAGGAGAAAAAACTCGATGCCAAACTGGAAGGCAGGCCTATGGAGGACGGGGAACTGCAAACAGCATGTCAGCAGGCATGTCCTGCAAATGCCATCGTATTTGGTGATTTAAATGATCCGGAAAGCAGGGTTTCAAAACTGATGAAAAATCCGAGGAACTACCACCTGCTGGAAGAATTACATACACTTCCTTCGGTGGGTTATCTGACAAAAATTAAAAATAAAAGCTAAAACTAACCGCAAATGATGCATGTTTCACCGGTAAGAGAACCGCTAATTAATGGAGAAAAAAGCTATAACGACATCACAAATGACGTTATGGCTCCTGTTCGTGCCAAACCGGGAAAGTTATGGTACATAGGCATAACCATATCCGCTATTCTCATGGTATTCGGTTTTGCCATGATTGCCTACACTGTTTGGTTCGGAATTGGTACCTGGGGTGTTAACCGGACAATCGGATGGGGCTGGAGTATTACAAACTTTGTATGGTGGGTAGGTATAGGTCATGCCGGAACATTTATTTCTGCAATCCTGTTGCTTTTCCGGCAAAAATGGAGAACCAGTATAAACCGTGCAGCCGAGGCAATGACCATATTTGCCGTAATGTGTGCCGGTATCTTTCCGCTTATCCATATGGGCCGTTTACCATTGGGCTTTTTTATTTTACCCTATCCCAATTCACGCGACTTATGGGTCAATTTCAACTCTCCGCTGCTGTGGGATGTTTTTGCTATAACCACATATCTGATTGTATCGTTACTCTTTTGGTACATGGGCCTTATTCCCGATCTGGGAACCATACGGGACCGAATGAAATCGCTGTGGAAGAAAAAAGTTTATAATTTCCTGAGCTTCGGATGGAAAGGCTCTGCACGCCACTGGCACAGGCATGAATCGATGAGCCTCATTCTGGCTGGACTGGCTGCTCCGCTGGTACTATCAGTGCATACTATCGTAAGTTTTGACTTTGCAACCTCTGTAATACCGGGCTGGCATACTACCATATTTCCACCCTACTTTGTTTCGGGAGCAGTATTTTCCGGATTTGCAATGGTATTAACTCTAATGATTATCACCCGCAAGGCGCTCCACCTGGAGGAATATATTACAGTTGGCCACGTTGAATCGATGAACAAGGTAATTATTGCAACCGGCTCAATCGTAGGAATTGCCTATATTACCGAGCTTTTTATGGCCTGGTACAGCGGAGTTGAATACGAAAGGTATGCCTTTTTAAACCGTGCCCTTGGGCCATACGCATGGGCCTACTGGATTATGATGACCTGCAATGTGATATCCCCGCAGTTGCTGTGGATTAAAAAGCTAAGAAGGAACCTTGCATTTACTTTTGTACTTTCAATATTCATAAATATTGGAATGTGGTTCGAGCGTTTTGTTATTGTTGTGACCTCGCTGCACCGTGATTACCTTCCCTCCAGCTGGTCGATGTACACACCCACCTGGATCGAAGTCGCTATTTACCTGGGAACTTTTGGCCTGTTCTTTACATTGTTCCTCCTTTTCATAAGGGTATTCCCTGTAATTGCCCTGTCGGAAGTCAAATCGGTTGCCAGGTCCTCTGCCAAAAAGTTTATAGGTAAACCGATAAAAAGTAAAACACCGGAAAAATAGGAAGTTATGAGATCGATAATTTACGGACATTTTACCGATGAACTGGATTTGCTGACTGCAGTAAAAAATCTTCAAGATAAAGGCATTAAAATCGATGATGTACGGACACCTTTTCCTGTTCATGGCCTTGATGGGGTATTAAAATTTCCACGCTCAAGGCTACCAATAGTAGCATTCATTGCCGGAACCATAGGCGGTGCATTGGGCCTCCTGTTTCAGATCTGGGTTTTTACCAGTGCCTGGCCCTTGGTGATAGGTGGCAAGCCCTTTCTTTCATTGCCATCGTTTATACCCGTTACTTTTGAGCTGACTGTCTTATTTGCAGCAATTGCCATGGTAATCGTATTCCTTGTAAGATCGAATCTTGGTCCCGGCTCTCTACCCGATATACTTGATGATGAGGTAACCAACGATCATTTTCAAATAATACTATCCAACAGGAACAACAGTGCTTCTGATGCAGAGCTTGAAGAAGCGCTGGCTTCGACAGGAGCTCTTGGGGTAAAACATATTAAAACTGATAACTGATGGAAAAACAAAATATACCGGATGCCATCCCATTCAAGTTTACCAAAAAAATAAAAACAGCATTGGGAATAGCCGCAGCGGTTGGATTAGTGGCATTACTGTGGGCTGTTTTTATTTCCCAGGTCCCTGCTTCACGAATATGGGCAAATCTTTGGATGAACGCCATCATGTTTCTTTTTTTAGGATTAGGCGCACTTTTCTTTTGGACTGTCAATGTTCTGGGGGAGTCTACATGGCAGATCAACATCCAGCGCATCCTGGAATCAATGGCATTAACAATTCCATTTGCCCTTATTTTATTTGTTGTTGCTTTCCCTGGCCTTACGCATATTTTTGAATGGACCCATACTGAGCATCTTGATCGGATCTTACAGGAGAAAACTCCTTACCTCAATATTCCCTTTTGGATGGGTCGATTTGCCATATACTTCATCTTCTGGAGCTTTTTTGCCATCTACCTCCGAAAAGTATCAGTGAAAAATGATTTCGAACCACAAGCTAATTACCTGAGGCGGGTAAGAAGCACCTCCGGCTGGTTTATGGTATTTTTTGCCATCAGCAGTTCAATGGCTGCCTGGGACTGGCTTATGTCGATTGATGGCCACTGGTTCAGCACATTGTATGGCTGGTATATTTTTTCCAGCATGTTTGTGGCTGCCCTCGCGGTAATCATTATTATTGCCATTGCTTTTAAACACTTCGGCATATTGCCAAACATCAACAATGAGCACATGCATGATTTGGGAAAGTACCTGTTTGGATTTAGTATTTTCTGGGCATACTTGTGGATAAGCCAGTTTTTGCTTATCTGGTACAGCAATATCCCGGAAGAGACAATTTATTATGTCCAGCGTGTCAATCACTTCGAGACGTTGTTTTACCTGAATGTAGCGATAAATTTCTTGTTCCCGTTCCTGGCACTTATGACCAGGAATTCCAAACGTCAGCCGCTCATCCTGGGATCAATTGCCTTGCTTGTCCTCATGGGCCATTATGTCGATTTATACCTGGCAATCATGCCTGGGGCAGTAGGTCATGAAAATGCCAAAATTGGCCTGCTGGAAATCGGATTACCTTTCTTTTACCTGGCTGCTTTTCTTGCAATCTTTTTTGTTATGTTTCAAAAAGCCAAACCAGTGCCTGAAAATCATCCATATTTTATTGAAAGTTCAAACTATGAAAATCTTTAATATGAAATACCGGATTGTATTATATATCGTTGTTTTACTTTTAAGTTCATGCGACAGGGACCGGAACAATCCTGGATGGACATTTTTTCCAGATATGGAAGAATCGCAGGCATATGAAACCTGGAGTAAAAATCCCTATCTTCCGGGAGGTAAAACCATGACCGGACCTGTTGAAGGAACAGTTGCCACTCACGAACATGCCTATCATTTTGTAAAAACACCTGAAGACGAACTGCGGGCGGCATCGCTTGAAAATCCTCTTGCTGAAAAATTTGATGCAGAACATGCACAAATACTGTACAACCGCTATTGCCTTATCTGCCATGGGTCTGAAGGAAACGGGCAGGGTTCATTGTTTACCAGTGGAAAATATCCCATTCCGCCTGCTAATTTTCACGCAGAAAGGGCTATGAACAAAACCGATGGACAGCTTTTTCATAACATCAGGGCAGGATTTGGTGTTATGGGACCGCACGGATTTATGATGTCAGTGGATGATTCATGGCAACTGGTTAATTACATCAGACAGCTGCAACAAAATGCACCGGAAGTATCAGAATAAGTTTTCCCTAAAAGTAAATCCTGTAATTGAAAAGCGGAAAAAAGCCAAGCTGGTAGATGGTTTCAATTTCATCCTTACTGCTACTGTACAATTGATTAATGGGGTTCTTATGATTGGTAACATTCTCAACATAAAACTCCCACAGTTGCGATACCTTTTTCCCATCTTTCCGGAAACCAATTTTGATATCCGCTTTTAAATAATCAGGAAATTGCAGCGACCAGGCTAACTCATCGTAATACGCTGTACCAAAAGCTTCATTTGTATTTTTTGATGCTTCCAAATCAATGGGAGTATACCTTTTACCACCTGCCCAGGTTATCTTTGCATCGAAGACAAGAGTACTGTTTTCATTAAGCCTGAATTCTTTTCCTGCCAGTGTATTAAAAACAAGATGACCATTGAATGCGGTATTCCGTTCAATGCCGTCGCTGGCTGTATATTTTGAATCAAAAAGAGAAAGCGTTGTCAGGAAATAGTAATTTTTATGAAAGAATTTTTCCAGAGTAAACTCAATGCCGTAATTACGGGCTTCTCCATCATTCACCATCGAATTCCGGGTATTCAGCCCCCACCCTGCCCCGGCATTGACAAGGCTGTATGAAGAAGGTTTTTTCTCAACAGGCACATCAAACAAATACTGGTAATAAGCTTCAGTTTTAAACCGGAGCTGCTGGCTGAGTAATGCATCAAATCCCAACACCAAATGGTGTGTTTTTGTAAAATCAAGATCTTTGTTGTCCAGCACAATGGTATTGTTATCGTACATCGTTTCCAGGAAATAAGTAACCATCGACTGAAGGCGTGCATGCTTCCCATAACCAAAATTAATACTGGTATTATTACCCGTTTTCCAGCTTGCACCAAATCTGGGCTCCAGCGACAAGGTTTCATTTAAATCAAAATACATAAGATGCACGCCCGGCTTTATTTCAAACCTGTCCGAAAACTTATATACCACCTGCGTAAATGAACTAAAAAGCATTGGCCCGTTAATAACCGATTTCTTGTTGTCAAGCAGGTACTCCCATATAGCATCGTCTTCCCTCAGTTGTTTTGCATCCAGCCAGTGTCCAAATTTATCGATAGTTATGCCTGTACGGTTGGAAAGGCGCCGGCTGAATTTTTTATTAAAGATGTATTTAAAGGAAACCCGCTCTTCAATATTATCTTCTCTGTAGGAAAACTCAGGAATCTGACCCGGGTTAAACTGATCCATTGTGGTGAATGTATTTTGGTGCACAAAGGATAATGCGAATTTACTGTACGTATTCTCATTGTGAAAGCGGGAATAATTTAATCCTGTAGCGAGTGATTCGGAACCACTGACCAGATCCATTCCTTCACTTGTATATAAATCGGCTGAATTATCTTCGCTGTCGAGCATTGATATGGTGCTTTTCCCAGCCAGACCGAAAAGCGTAAGCTTCCCATTTGCCAACGGGAAGTTCATTTTAAAGCTCAGATCCTGGTATTGTGGAATGCCTGAGGTACCAAAACTAATACCCAGCATATCGAAGACCTGTAATGTGGAATAGCGGTAGTTGGCCAGAAATGAACTATTCCCTTCTTCTTTAAATGGTCCTTCAGCTCCCAGTTCAAAACCATTAAAACCCACCTGCCCAAGGAATTCATATTGTTCATTGTTGCCTTCACGCATATTTAAATCGAAAACTCCTGAAAAGGCATTTCCATATTCGGCAGGAAAAGCACCTGTAAAGAAATCGGAATTGCGCAGGGTATTGTTGTTGAGCATGCCTACCGGACCACCTGTAGTGCCGGAAGCTGCAAAATGATTGGGATTAGGAATATCCACATCTTCCAATCGCCACAAAATACCGCTGGGTGTATTTCCCCTGATGATAATGTCGTTACGCTGATCATTTGCGCCTGATACACCTGCAAAATTCATGGCCATCCGGGCTACATCCTCCCGGCTGCCGGCATATCTCCCCGCCTCCTCAACAGTAAATGCCCGGGCACTAACACTTGCCATTTCATTCAATGCCCTGTCTTTCCTCTGGTTACCAAAAACAGTTACCTCCGCGGTCATTTCCACCTTTTCTTCCAGTTCAATAAACAAAACAGTTTCACGGGCTGAGGTTACAATCATATTGCCAGCCGCACCCGTATGGTAACCTATAAAACTAATCAATATAGTCTGTCGGCCCAGCGGAACATTATCTATCCGAAATTCCCCATCCTCATTGGTTGCAGTCACTACAAGAGGATCAGAGTCCTGCAAAATAACGGTCGCTCCCGGTAAAGGTACCTGGGTTTGTTTATCTACCACCTTACCCCTGATAACCTGTCCTGGACTTTCGTTTGCAAAAACCCTGCTCATTGAAAAAATAAAAATTAAAATAGAAAGTACACAAAGGTTAAGCCATCTCATAAAAAATTCAATTTTTGGAATAACAAAATTAAAAATCATTTTAGGCATGAATAAATTTATTCGGTAAAATCCCCTCAAATTGCTGCAAATGCAACCAAAAAGCTTGTAATTTGCACTCGTATTTTAATACCCATTAAAAAAATCAAAAATGGAGTTATTTATTGCTAAAAACGTTCATAAGACTTTTTCCACAACTAAAGCTTTAACCGATATCAGTATTTCGGTTAAGGAACAAAGTATTTTTGGCTTGCTTGGACCAAATGGTGCCGGAAAAACAACACTTATTCGAATAATTAATCAAATAACAGCACCTGATGAAGGAGTTGTTATGCTCGATGGCAGAAAAATGCGGCAGTCGGATGTGGCGCAAATCGGTTATTTACCCGAAGAAAGAGGTTTATATAAGAAAATGAAGGTAGGAGAACAAGCCATCTACCTTGCCCGGTTGAAGGGTATGAGCAGGCATGACGCTGTTGAAAGCCTGAAGAGTTGGTTTGAAAAATTTGAAATGAAAGGCTGGTGGAATAAAAAAGTAGAAGAATTATCGAAAGGAATGCAGCAGAAAGTGCAGTTCGTTACCACCGTAGT
>JBEPWX010000094.1:0-8926 GCA_041642235.1 Mariniphaga sp. | reverse complement strand
TTTTTCCTTTGAAATTGTAGTTGTGAATTGTTTGCATTGTATACGTTTTTAATGAATTCTATAAAATTTTAATCAAAGATAAAAAATATATCCGGCACGTAAGTTCAGAGCGGCCGGGAATAAAAGAATTAAAAAATGTTTCACAAATGGCCAGATTTAATATCAGATAACATTATAAAACCATTATTTTTGGTCCATGTTTTTTAAAGATGTAGTTGGTCAGGAAAAGATAAAGCAGCGGCTCATACGCTCAGTAAAAGAACAGCGAATTAGTCATGCACAGATGTTTACCGGGCCGGAAGGCACGGGAAAGCTGGCGCTGGCAATAGCCTTTGCGCAATACATTTCATGTCGCAACAGGGGTGAAAATGATTCTTGCGGAGAATGCCCTTCGTGCCATAAGTATAAAAAGTTTGCCCACCCTGATCTGCATTTTGTTTTCCCTGTGTTTACAACAAAGGAATTCAAAAAACCGGTTTCCGATGATTTCCTTCCCAAATGGCGGGAAATGGTTCTTGACTCGCCCTATTTCACACTAAGCCAGTGGTTGGGCTTCGTTGACAATGAGAATGCACAGGGGCTGATTTATGAAAAGGAGAGTGATTCAATAATCCGGAAGTTAAGCCTTAAACCCTTCGAGTCGGAATACAAGGTAATGATTATCTGGCTTGCTGAAAAAATGCACCCTTCGTGTTCCAACAAATTGCTCAAACTTATAGAAGAGCCTCCTAATAAAACCATTTTTTTACTGATTACAGAAGATGAAGAAGCGGTGATATCCACCATTCGTTCAAGGGCACAATTAATAAAGGTTCCTTTCATTGATTACAAATCCATGCGTCAGGAACTTAAAGCCGAAAAAGAAATCAGTGACGCTAATATTGACGATATTATCCGTTTGGCAAACGGCAGCTATATAAGAGTGCAGGACTACCTGAATCCTGATCAAAACTCCTATTATTTTTTCCAAAAATTTCAGGAAATGATGCGGTTTGCATATGCACGTCAGGTGTTTGAACTGACTCTATGGGCAGAGGAAATGGCTACCCTTGGCCGCGACAGGCAGAAGGCATTTTTTGGTTTTGCACTGCGCATGATCCGTGAATATTTTATCATGAATTTTAAACAACCATCTCTGAACTACATGAATGAGGAGGAAAAAAACTGGGGACAGAAATTCGCGCCCTTCATTAATGAACGAAACATTATTCCATTTTCAAGAGAATTTGAACTGTCTATAAAACACATTTCAATGAACGGAAACCCCAAAATTGTATTTCTTGACACTGCGCTCAGAATGGTAAGGCTGATAAAAAAGTAATAATAAAGACACATTTTATTTATATACAAATAACAAGACTCGGATATTCTTCAGTAACAGAAAAATTATTCTCAGTATTGGTATTAAAAGTTAATACCTGAAACCAATAAAAGCCACAAAACTTTTTATATACAGACAGCACACCTGGGGTATATCTTATGTAATTTCACACCAAAATCACCAATGACATTAAAAAAGAAAAATATTAACCAAAATAAAGGATATTAGATTTTTAGACACAAGTAACTTAATGAGGTTCTTCTTAGAAATGAGTAATACTTCCAAAGTATGATACTCCTGGTCTGGATACCCGATACATTAAATTCCAATACAAGTAAAAATCTGCCCTTTTCTGCTTAAAAATTAGATCTTCCACCATCAAATTGGTATTAATCCTTATTTTTGTCATGGGAATGCTAAAAGTCAGGTGTATTATTTGATTCATGCATTGAATTGATTGCCTATGGAGAACATTGACTTAATTGACAGGGGTGTTTGCTCATGCAGCTATGGCAGTTGCGATAAGCTTCATGCCACAGACTGGCTGAAAGATATTAACGGACATGGAGATTTTGACATTGTTGAAGTTCGTTTTAAAAACACCCGTAAGGATTTTTTCCGGAATGTGAATAATCTGAAACTTACAGCAGGTGATTTGGTAGCAGTAGAAGCAAGTCCGGGGCACGATATTGGAATAGTATCACTTACTGGTGAACTGGTAGCCGAACAATTGAAAAAATACAAGGCGACCACCGTCAATGGTGAGTTCAGGAAGATATACCGTCTTGCCCGTCCCATGGATATTGATAAATGGAGAGAAGCCATTTCCCTGGAATATGAAACTATGATTCAGTCGAGGAAAATTGCATCCGAACTGAAGCTGGATATGAAAATAGGTGATGTTGAATACCAGGGCGACCGTACCAAGGCTATTTTTTATTACATTGCCGACGGGCGGGTTGATTTCAGGCAGCTGATACGAGTACTGGCCGATACCTTTCATATCAGGGTTGAAATGAAGCAAATCGGAGCACGACAGGAGGCAGGTCGTATTGGCGGGATAGGGCCCTGCGGCAGAGAACTCTGCTGTGCTACCTGGATTACCAACTTTGTATCAGTAACCACTAATGCTGCACGTTACCAGGAGATTTCACTTAACCCACAAAAGCTGGCCGGTCAGTGTGGAAAATTAAAATGCTGCCTTAACTACGAGGTGGATTCCTACATTGATGCACAGAAGGATTTTCCGCCAAGTAATATTCCACTGGAGACAGAATTTGGCACTTATCAATTCCTGAAAGCCGATATATTTAAAGGCATATACTGGTATTCGGTAAGAGGCGATGCTCCCTCCGGACTTATTGCTTTGCCGGTAAATGTGGTAAAACGGGTACAGAGAATGAATCGCAACGGCCAGAAACCCGAGCGGCTTATTTCAGAAGAAAAAGAATCGGTGCAAAATATCGAGGATACTTTTCTGAACATGGTAGGACAGGAAGACCTCAACCGCTTTAATCAACCGAAAGCTAAACAGCGAAAGAAAAAACGCAGGAGCCCACAGCCGGGAAGAAGTCGTGGGAAAAATCCGATACGGATAAAAAAAGAAAAAGACAAAGGTAGTGATTAAAAATGAGGGCATTTGCAAATAATCTGCTTGTTATTATGATGTTATTGGTTGGTTTATCTGCCTGTGATAATACCCGGGTATATGACCAGTACAAGGAGATTCCTGAATCAACGTGGTATAAAGATTCCATTGTTGTTTTTGAGGTCCCTGTTGATGATACTCTTCAAAACCATAACCTGCTTATACAAATCCGCAATGAAACCAGCTATAGGTTCAGTAATCTTTGGCTGTTTATTGAAATTATTCAACCAGATGGAGAAACAATTAAAGACACATTTGAGGTTATACTTGCCGAACCTTCAGGCAGATGGCTTGGTGAAGGTTTTGGAGGATTAAAAACCCGCCAAACCATATACCGGCGAGATGTGTATTTTCCTGTCTCCGGAAAATATACTGTTGCTATACAACATGGGATGCGGGATGAGGACCTGGAGGGAATTCACGATGTAGGATTCAGGGTGGAAAAATCTTTACCTTAATAGACTTTAATAAGCAGAAAAAAATTAAAAAGTTACGTGGGCAAAAATAAGCTGGCAAAATTTGAAGAAATGAAAGCCTTTGAACATGTGGTTCAGGCACCATATAAAATACTTCAAAACAATGATTTCCATCTGAAAGGAAAATGGCGCACCACCTTTTTTTGTAATCAGAATCCTCTTGTAATAGAATTAGGCTGCGGCAAAGGGGAATATTCAGTTGAGCTGGCAGAAAAAATACCTGAAAAGAATTATTTAGGTGTGGATATAAAAGGAGCACGCATATGGAAAGGTGCTAAAGCTGGATTGGAGAAAGGATTACAAAATGTGGGATTTATACGTACCAATATTGAAATCATTAACCAGTTCTTTGCACCTGAAGAGGTGGATGAGATCTGGCTTACCTTTCCCGACCCACAGATGAAAAAGACCAGTAAACGGTTAACATCAACCTCATTTCTGAACCGCTACCGGCAGTTCCTGAAGAGGGACGGCATCATACATCTTAAAACCGACAGTAATTTTCAATATACTTACACCCGTTCCCTGGTTCTTTTAAACAAGCTGGAAGTTATTGCCGATACTTCTAATCTTTACGAGTCGGACTTATTAAATGAGACCCTGCAAATAAAAACCTTTTATGAAAAACAATGGCTGAGAAGGGGCATTCTTATCAAATATCTTGCATTTAGAATGAATGATAAAGAACTAAACGAACCGGATATTACTATTGAAAAGGATGAATACAGGAGTTTTGGCAGAAACGCAAGGGAGTATTAAGCCGAAGATTGATCATATGAGAAATACCACGCAGCAGGCTAGCAATACAACTAATAAAAAGCAGCAGCAAATGGTAATACTAATATTTAATGAACAGAGAATGTTAATCAATTCATCACTTTTTTATGAGCGATTTTTTTTTCAGAGTGTATGAAGTGGTAAAACTGATACCCCCTGGCAGAGTAACATCCTACGGAGCCATAGCAAAATTTCTTGGAACAGCGGGTTCAGCACGTATGGTAGGCTGGGCAATGAATGCCTCGCACAGTCATCCGGAATTTGTGCCTGCACATCGTGTTGTTAACCGGAACGGATTGCTCACGGGTAAACATCATTTCGGTACCCCTGGGACAATGAAAGAACTTCTGGAAAATGAAGGTATAAAAGTTAAAGGTGACAAAATACTCAATTTCAAAATGCATTTTTGGGACCCTTCACAAGAATTAGAAATAAAATAAATATTCAATAATATTTTGCTGATTTCCTGTATCTAAAAATACACAAATATGTGTAACAGTTCCCCAATCAATACTTATTCTATAATAAGGTTAAACTGTTGTATATCCATTCATTCCAATGATTCTGCCACTGAAGTCTTCCCTTCTCTGTTTTGGTACATCATTTTCATGACCATTGTAAAAGCCATTTGTTAAAAATGTTCCTTTAATTGAAATTAAATTGTTAATCCACCAGAAAGGAGATTTATCATGTACTTGTTTTCACACAATAAAAAAATTATATTTTTTTTTACAGTAATAGTTTTCTATGGCTTCGGCTGCACCCAAAGTTCACAGCAAATTGATTTAGAAAATAATGAAGCACATAAACGACAGGCCTTTAATCAGATACTTAACAATCCGGAGCTTCAGAAGGAATTTTTATTCGAATTAAGAAATGACAGTGTGGCATTTAAAAACATGATGCAGGACCAGGAGTTTACCAGTGATTTCTTTAGCAAGGAGAATATGGAATACATGTGGGATATCAATCCGGGGATAGATACCTTCATAATTGACAACGTAACCACACGAATGCATACCGATACAAATTTTTATAATGAATTTGAATACAAGATGGAAAGGGGCACTCCTTCAAATACCCCATAATAAAATTGTTTTTGCTATAAAAAAATAAAAACATGTATACTAAATCAATTTGGAATGAATTTGCTTCAATGTATACCTATCCTTCTCTTAATAACAATACCTCTGCAGATATAGCCATAATCGGTGGTGGTGTTACCGGAATTTCCACCGCACATATTCTGGCGCAACAAGGGATGAAAGTTATAGTCCTGGAAAGCATGAAAGTAGGAGGAGGTACTACAGGCCACAGTACAGGAAATTTGTATTTTACTGTTGACAAAAATCTTAGTCAGTTCCACAATAAATACGATTCTGGCATTATTAAAAAGATTGTTTCCTCTCGCTCAGCGGCATTAAACCAAATGGAAGAATGGATTAATGAATACAATCTCGACTGCGACTTTAAAAGGCAAGCCTGGACCTTATATTCTGCCGGAAAAGAAAATAATCACCTGTTAGAAAAAGAATATACGTATGCCAAAGATGCCGGTGTAGAGGTAAATTGGATTAATTTTCCGGATTTACCTGTACCTGTATCCAGAGCCCTGGAAGTAAAAGAGCAGGCACAGATAAATCCAATGCGCTATGTACAGGAGCTGGCTAAGAATGCTCAAACTGAAAATCTTTCCATTTATGAAAATTCCACTGTGTTGAATGTAGATGAAAAGAAAGAACAGGTAGTACTGGAAACCTCCGGAGGCACAATAACAGCAAATTATGCCGTGCATGCCACTCACACACCCAAAGGAATAAATATTCTACAGACTGTTCTGGGCCCTTACCGCGAATATGGTATAGCGTGTCCTGCAGGTGATATAAAATTCCCTGAAGGAATTTTCTGGGGATATCATGAAGAAGGGAAAAAATTCTCATCACGGCTCTATGAACGAAATGGCCAGCGATATGTGATAGTTGTAGGAGAGCCGCATAAAGTTGGGCAGTCGGACGATAATATAAAAGCCATCCGGAACCTTGAAGCATTTGCTGAAAAACATTATGGACTTACCGAAGTTGCCTTCCGCTGGGGAGGACAACATTACAGGCCTGCCGACCTGCTCCCCTATATAGGCCGGGAGAGTAAATCTTCCAATGTATTTGTTGCCACTGGTTATTCGACTGATGGTCTGGTATATGGCACGCTGGCAGGAATGATCATTGCCGGTGAAATAAAAGGAACTCCCAACGAATGGGCGGATATATACAATGCGCATCGGTTTACACCGGTTAAATCGGCCAAAAAGTTCCTGAAGGAAAACATTAATGTTGCGGGAGAATTTCTTAAGGACCTGCCTGGAATGAAAGACACGTCAGAATTCAACGACATTAAACCGGGCACCGGTGCTATCGTAGAAAAAGATCAAAGTAAAATTGCATCTTATCGTGATGAAAATGGTAAACTGAGCCTGGTGTCGGCTGTCTGCACCCACATGAAATGTATTGTAAGCTGGAACAATGCTGAAAAAACGTGGGATTGTCCATGCCATGCAACGCGGTTCAAGCCCGATGGCACAGTGCTGGAAGGCCCTGCTTACCATCCGCTCCATAAAATTAAGATTGAAGGTAATAACATAAAAAAGGAAGGTCACTGATGGATATAATTGCTGCAATACTAATTGGAATTGGAGTGATCATAGGAAGTGTTATGGCTTCCTACGGATTTCAGAAAAAGCATATTCCCAAAGGTCTGGCTATAGGCCATGGTATTTTTGTGAGCCTGGGAATTATTGTCCTGCTGATATATGCCCTTACCACCGATAGCCATCATAAGCACTGGGACAGCATCATCATTTTTTTGATTGCTGCAACGGGTGGCATTTACCTTTTTATACGCGATCTGAAAAAGCATTATTTCAGGTTATGGATTCTTTTGATCCATGCTACCATAGGTTTTTTTGGAATAATATGGATTACCATTCATCTTTTAAATTAAATTACAGTTCAGAATGAAACAGTTTAGACTAATTCTTTGCATGGCGTCTATGCTCTTAATACTCCAGGGATGTTTTAGTATAAAGTCTTCCTCGGGAGGAGGTGAGAGTGTTGATTTCAGTGGTGACCGGAAAATAAATCCGAAAGATATAGCCTTGCCGGAAGGATACAACATTGAAGCTATTGCCCGGAACCTTATGTTTCCCACAGGAATAGCATTCGATAATAACGGTATACCTTTCATCACAGAATCAGGATACTCTTACGGCGAAGTATTTAAAGAACCGAAGCTGCTGAAAATAAATTCCGATGGAACCACCGAGACAATTGCCACCGGAAGTAAAAATGGACCCTGGAATGGATTATGGTTTCATAATGGCGCTTTTTATATAGCTGAAGGAGGTCAGCTGGATGGAGGAAAAATATTGAAGGTTGACCGTCAGGGGAACCTAAGTACCCTGATTGAAAATTTGCCCAGTATTGGTGATCATCATACAAACGGACCGGTGGTTCATGATGGATATGTATATTTTGGACAGGGTACTGCCACCAATTCTGCAGTGGTAGGAGAAGACAATTACAATTTTGGCTGGCTGAAAAGGTATCCTGAGTTCCATGATGTTCCCTGCAAAGACATCATTCTTGCCGGGACAAATTATACAACTAATAATCCATTGAAGGAAGGTACGAAGGGAAATGCAACCACGGGAGCTTATTTACCCTTTGGTACTCCTTCAGATTCAGGACAGGTTATTCAAGGCCAGGTTCCCTGCTCAGGAGCAGTAATGCGGATTTCCCTGAATGGAGGAGAACCCGAGCTTGTCGCCTGGGGATTCCGTAATCCTTACGGGCTGGCTTTCAATAATGACGGGGAACTTTATGTTACCGACAACGGATACGACGTACGCGGCAGTCGTCCGGTATGGGGAACCGGCGATTACCTCTGGAAAGTGGAACAGGATAAATGGTATGGCTGGCCCGATTTCTCGGGGGGGCATAATTTGTATGAAGGCCATCTGGAAGTTCCTGGGGAAGGAGTTCCCAGAAAAATATTGGACAGGCATCCGGGTGAACCTCCCTACCCTTCCGCACTATTTGGGGTTCATTCCTCTTCAAACGGATTTGATTTTTCGCGCTCAGGGAAATTTGGATTTGAAGGACAAGCTTTTGTTGCACAGTTTGGTGATATGGCACCTGGTGTAGGCAAAGTTTATAAACCGGTTGGATTTAAAGTAGTAAGGGTAAATCCTGAAACAGGTGTAATTCATGATTTTGTTGTAAACAAAAAGGGATATGTTCCTGCAAGCAGCTTAAAAAATGGTGGTATTGAACGGCCTGTTGCCGTGCGATTTTCACCCGACGGTAATGATCTGTACATTGTCGATTTCGGTGTGATGCTAACTTCCGACCAAGGCCCCAGGCCAGTTGAGCAGACCGGTGTAATTTGGAAAGTTTCAAAAAATGCAGCCCAATGAAAAAGTTTATGATTCCCTTGATATTTATCATTACTGTTGCTGCATGCAGCACCAAACTGATGCTGCCTGGCGAAGGAGAACAATTGGTTCAATCGGAAGAAGCACAAAATGGACAGGAAGTATTTATGGAATATTGCAACCGTTGCCATCCTGCCGGGAATGCAGGCCTGGGACCCTCAATAATAAACAAACCTTTACCTGGCTTTTTAATAAAAAAACAAGTAAGAAAAGGA
>JBEPWX010000093.1:0-8955 GCA_041642235.1 Mariniphaga sp. | reverse complement strand
TCCAACGAGCGTATTATTGAAATAGGCAACTGTCCGCCTGCTGAACAATGCCTCACGGATTCCTCCTTCTGAATGGTTCCGGGAGAAAACAAGTGTCATCGGACGGTGTGAATTCTCTAAATCATATGCCATACCAACAGGCTCATGGACATCAGATCCCGCTATTATTGAGAGTTTTCTGTCCTTTGCCCAGTCAACAGCGGCCGGATAAAACTCATTGTAATTGTAGACCTCAATTCCGTGCATCATGTTGTTTTGCAGCAGGCGTGTATGTTCTTTCCACCATAGCATGGTGTCGGGTTGCTGAGCTTTCCATCCAGGATGGTTCCATATTATAAACGCCCCCTGATCACTCGCTTCCCCAAGTGCATCAAAAACATCCTCCCTTTCCAGAAGATTGGCATTATTAATAAATAACGCATTAAAATGGCCGGGTGGCATATTGCGGGTAATTTCGGCACCTTTTATCAGGATAATGTTGAGGCTTTTTGCAAGAGGCGCCGCAATTTCATACGAACGGTTTTGATCTGCTTCTATATCAATTGAATGAGGTTTATATTCAATGTGATCTGTGATAGCAATAGCATCCAACCCTTCTCTCCACGCCTCCTCTACTCTCACAGTTGGCCATACCGTTCCGTCAGAGAAAACTGTATGCATGTGAAAATCGCACTTTAAGGTCTGGTATCCGGGAATGTCAGGAATATGTATTATTTTCTTTGATTGTCCAACTGATAAAGAAACGATACATGTCAAACAAACAGAATAGAATAACCGGCGCATATACAATCAATTTTAAGTCGTAAATAAACAGAAAGATAAATATCAGGTTTTTTTGTATAAAAGGCTATGATTCCCTGCAAGAAAATGGTTATTTTTTGATATGAAAAATTGAATATAGTGAATAATCTTTTTAAATATATTAAAAAGATATTGCTTTGAATCAAAAAAATCCCAACCTTTGTTTACAGCAAATTTTTCTAATGGAGAAACTCTTTAATAATATTAGAAACCAAAGTCAGGGAGTAGAACAAAAAAAGACACAATATAAAAAACAGATAATTAGGAGTTTTTACTTTCTCGGCTCCATGTCAAACAGTAAGCTGTCGTCTGTATTAAATCTTAGTACGCCTAAGATCAACAGCTTGTTGGTAGCATTGATGGATGATGGAGTGGTTAAAGAATTAGGCAGAGGGGATTCAAGCGGAGGAAGGCGTCCGAACATTTATCATCTGGTTGAAGACAGTTTTTACGTTGCAGGTATTTCAATTAATGTGAACCGAACTGTTATCTCCATATTCAACAGTAACAATAAGCTTGTGGGTGAACCACAGATTCTTCCGATTCGAGTTCAAAACAATTTCGATATTTTTTCACAGGTGAGCAAAGAACTGGATAAATTGCTCAGAAAGTTGCAAATAGGTAAAGAAAAGATTCTTGTAGCCGGCATTGAAATGCCTGGACTCATAAATCAGAAGCAAGATATCAATAAAACCTACTTTCCCGAAATAGAAAATCTTTCGTATAAATTGACCGGGGTTTTTGGTTTTCCTGTTATTCTCAGTCACGATGCAAAACTGCGGGCGTTTGCTGAACAGCATTTTGGCCTTGCAAAAAATAAAAAGAATGTATTGTTGCTTCAGGTCGATTGGGGATTGGGTCTTGGCATTATTATTAACGGGAAGCTCTATGCAGGTAAATCGGGATACTCCGGCGAATTTGGACATTTGCCTATTGTTGATAATGGTATTCTTTGTAGTTGCGGCAAACAAGGATGCCTGGAAACCATTGTTTCAGCCAACGCAATAACCCGTATGGCTATTCAGGGAATAAAGTCTGGCAGTTCATCATTAATTTATAAACTGGTTGATGGTAATTTAAAAAATATTGATATTGCAGTAATAATAGAAGCAGCCAAACGTGGCGATCAGTTTGCCATTTCAGTTTTAAATGAGGCTGCTTACTGGCTGGGGAAAGGAATTGTTTTTCTTATTCAAATCTTTAATCCCGAGCTGATTGTTATCGGAGGAAGGGTTGCCGATGCAAATGAATTTATCACAGCACCCATCCAGCAGGCTATCAATACATTTAGTAACAGGGATATCAGCAACGATACGGTCATTAAATATTCTGAACTGGGTCAAAAGGCCGGACCAATGGGTGCAGCTGCTTTTGCACTTGATTGTCTTGCTGCAAAATGATTGCAGATTGAAATAAAAAATAGTACAATATGAATTTAAATTTTTCCAAAGTAGAACAGGCTTTTTTCAGAGAATCCAAACTGCAGGATATTACCACACAGATACCCTATATTGCAGTGGATAGTTTTCCAAAGCTTGGACTGCTGTCTGCTCTCAGCTTTTTGGAATGGGTGAGTGAAAATCCAAAAGGAGTGGTATGTTTGCCAACCGGCAAAACAGCACAGTATTTTTTTCAGTTTACCACCCTTTTACTCGAGGAATGGAACACCAAAAGAGGGTCTGAAATCAAGGAGAAATATGGATTGACGGGTGCAAAACCACCTTTAAACGAACTTCAACTGGTTCAAATGGGCGACTTTTACCCCATCAGTTCAAAGCAGCATAACAGCCTGTATTATTTTATTCTAAAAAATTATATCGAAAAACTTGGGTTTAACCTTCACAAAGCCCTGCTCATTAACTCCGACAAAATTGAGCTCTATCAAGGCAGACATTTCAGTGAAGTTTTTCCTGAACTTGAAATTGATTTGTCACTACGGTACAGGGAAGCAAAAAATTACCAGGAACAAGTTCAACAGCAGTCGATCTTTAAGATTGACCAATGGTGTATTGAATATGAAAACCGTATTCGTGAAAAAGGGGGTATTGGTTTTTATTTGGGAGGAATTGGTCCTGACGGGCACATTGCTTTTAATACCAGAGGGTCTGATCACTTTTCTTCTACCCGGCTTACCAAAACCAATTTTGAAACACAAGCCGTTTTAGCTACCGATTTGGGTGGAATTGAAGTATCAAAAAAACGCCTGGTAATTTCTATTGGCCTTGGAACTATAAGCTTTAACCCAAACAATAAAGCCATTATCTATGCTGCAGGAGAAGCTATTGCAGATACCATTAAACAATCACTGGAAAGTGAACCTACAGTAATTTATCCGGCAACATCATTGCAGTCATTAAAGAACGGCCGGTTTTATTTAACTGATGGCGCTTCAGTAAATCTTGAAGATGCTGTGGATTATTTTTACAGTAATGGTCCCTGGACACATAAGAAAACTGAACGGGCTGTTATCGAACTTTGTAAAAAAATTAACAAGTTTGGGGGTAAACTCGAACTTAAAGATTTAAAAGAAGATAAATATTGCAGCCAGATTCCTGATTTAAATGAGAACACTGTGCAGTCGGTTATCGATTCCATTCTGGCTAAAATTCAACTGGGAATGGAAAAGGAAACCAATCAGATATATTATCATACAGGTCCGCATCACGACGATATCATGTTGGGCATTATGCCACTTACCAATCGTCAGTCTCGTGAATCCAGCAATATATTACATTTCTCAGTACTAACTTCAGGTTATACTGCAGTTACCAATACCTTTCTATACGATTTACTGGTTGATACAAAGGGGATGCTTAATAAAGGTCAGATTGAAATGATCAATTATCCTGATTTTTTTGAAAATGGGTATAAGTTTAAATGGGACAAGGATATTTATCATTACCTGGATAATATTGCAGCACAAAATCCTGAGGAAAAACGGCGCGGAGTTTGCCACCGTCTGGTGCGTGCACTTGTTTCAATCTGGAATGTTGAGAACAAAAACATGCTTTCAGAAGTTATTGATGAAGTACTGTCATCTCTTGAAAACAGTTATGGAGGAAGTATAAATCCGCCAAAAGTTCAGAAGCTAAAGGGGATGATTCGTGAGTTTGAAGAAGAACTGGTTTGGGCGCATTACGGAGTAATGGTGAAAAATGTCCATCACTTAAGGCTGGGTTTTTATCAGCAAAATATGATGGGAAGCAAACCTGACATGGAAAAGGATGTTATTCCGATATTACAGGATTTCAGGAAATACAAACCAACTGTAATCAGCCTTGCAATGGATCCGCAGGGTAGTGGCCCCGATACCCATTATAAAGTGTTGCAGGCAATTGCACAGGCGGTGGAAGAATGGGATAAGGAAGAAGATTTAAGTAGTCTGAGGATTGTGGGTTATCGAAATGTGTGGTTTAAGTACAATCCATGGGATGTGGAAGTAATTGTACCGGTGTCATTGAATGCTTTGGCCACATTGAACAAATCGTTTGCCGAATGTTACGTAACACAGGTGAATGCTTCCTTTCCAAGCTACCAGCACGATGGAATGTTTAGCGAACTGACACAGCGTAACTGGTTTGAACAACATAAACAAATTCAGTTACTGTTGGGAAAAAACTTTTTTTATGAAAACAGTTCGCCTCTGCTTAGAGCTACACATGGAATGGTTTACCTGCGTGAACTGAATGTCCGGCAGTTTCTTGAAGAGGCTTCAAAACTGGGAAATTCGATGGAAGGAATTCTTTAATTTAAAATATACCATTATGCAATTAGTCATTCACAAAACATATGAGGAAGTGAGCCGTTGGACTGCTCAGCACATTGCTAACCGGATCAACGATTTTAATCCCTCTAAAAGCAGACCTTTTGTGCTGGGGTTACCAACAGGTTCTTCCCCGGAAGGTACGTACCGTGAACTTATTAATCTTCATAAGGAGGGCAAATTATCGTTTGAAGATGTGGTTACATTTAATATGGATGAATATGTAGGCTTGCCGGAAGATCATCCTCAAAGTTATCACTCGTTCATGTTTGAACATTTTTTTAATCACATCGATATTAACCGGAATAATATCTATATCCCTAATGGTAATGCAGCCGGTTTAGAAAAAGAATGCCAGGATTATGAAGAGAAAATTAAGTCTTATGGCGGGATTCATTTATTTCTTGGTGGAATGGGGGCCGATGGTCATATTGCTTTTAATGTTCCCGGCTCTTCATTAAGTTCACGTACACGTGTAATTAATCTTAACTTTGATACTATCCTTGCAAATTCCCGCTTTTTTGAAAACGACGTTGAAAAAGTTCCGAAACAAGCTATAACAGTAGGTGTTCAGACTGTATTCGATGCCCGTGAAGTCGTCGTAATAGTAAATGGTTATAAAAAAGCCCGTGCCCTCAAAAAGGTAGTTGAGGAAGGAATTAGCCACATGTGGACGCTTTCAGCGCTCCAATTGCATCCCAGGGGAACTATTGTGTGTGATGAAGAAGCCACTCTGGAACTAAAAGTTGGAACTGTGAAATATTTTTCCAATAACAGTTAATGACTGGTATCAATGTCCTTCCATTGGCTTTTTGGGTTTTATTATAACTTCATTCCTGCAAAAAGGGCAGTAATAAATTTCACAGCCGGTACATGCAAAGCAATTGCTGCATGACCGGTCTGTGTCGAAATTTGAAAAATTCCGGCCACATGACATGCAGGTGAAAAACTTTTCTTTCTTACCCTTTCCAAGCATTATAAGAATATTTTGTATAGCTTGACCAGGCCGAACATCACCACCAATGTAAAAATAATAGTGGCTCCTGAAGGAATGTCCATAAAATAGGAAATGAATAATCCGGATATGGTTCCCAGAAATGCTATTACTGAGGACAAAATCAACAGCATTTTAAAATCTTTTGTAAACAGATTGGCGGTAGCCTGAGGTATAGTTAAAAGCGACAGGATCAATATAATTCCCACCACTCGGATATTTAGTACAACAGTTAGAGCTATCAGGGTTATGGTAAGGTAATTAAACAGATTTACCGGCAGACCGGCTGCACGTGCAAATTCTTCGTCGAAAGCGATGTAAAGAATTTTTCTATAAAAAAGCGAGAACGAAAATATAATTACAATATTGAGAATAAACATCCACCACAATTCGGTTGTACTTACGGTGAGTATGTTCCCAAATAAATAGCTCATTAAATTGGGAGTATATCCCGGAGTCATAAATACAAAGATAATACCCAGGGCCATTCCCAGCGACCAGAATATGGCAATGGAGGAATCCTCACGCACCTGGGCTACCCTGGTAAAAAACTGAATGCCCAGTGCCGAACCTACAGCAAAAGCCACAGCACCAATCAGGGGATTGAACCCCAGTAGGAAGGCCAGGCCTATGCCGCCAAAGGAAGCGTGGGTGATGCCCCCGCTAATAAATACAATGCGCCTTGAAACAATATAACTTCCTACAATTCCACATGAGATACTGGCAAATATGGCTGACAAAAAAGCTTTTTGAAAAAAATCGTAAGAGAAAAGTTCAATTAAATTGCTCATATCATTGATGCCTTTTTAATACAGTATGAGGTATTTCTCCGTGAGAAATCAACTTGATGGGACAGTTATAACCGTTTAGCTGTTCCTGGCTTATTATATTATCGGGGTGATAATGTAATTCCCCGTTAACACAAGCTATGGTTTTTACATAACTTGAAATAGTGCCTATATCATGGGAAACAAGAATGATTGCCATGTGCTTATTCAATTGCCTGAGTTTTTCATACAGTTCCCCTTCAAACCGGTTATCAACAAATGTATCTGGCTCATCAAGCAGAAGAATCCTGGGATCGCTCAATAATGCCCGGCATAAAAATACCCGTTGCATCTGTCCTCCCGATAATTCACCTATAGCTTTGTTCCGGATATTTGCTATTCCCATTTCATCCAGGAGGTTGTCTATCCGTTGTGTTATCTCATGAGTTTTTGTATTTAGCTTGTTTTCCATGAGCGTTCCTGAACGCACTACTTCAAAAACTGTGATTGGGAAATTCCGGTCGATATGTTTTACTTGTGGAAGGTATCCTATGGGTTTTTTCCTTTTACTGATATCGGACCTGAAAATGATTTTACCACTCATTGGTGTCAGCAATCCTAGAATTACTTTCAGCAAGGTGGTTTTTCCTCCTCCGTTGGGTCCGATAACCCCTAAAAAATCGTTATCAAATATTTTAAGATTTACATCTTTTATAACCGGAACCTTTTCATATCCTGCTGACAGGTTTTCTATTGATATAAGTGCGTTCATTAAAAGTTTTCTATAATCATTTGTGTGATTTCCATAAGGTTTTTTTCCCATTCCGGGTTTAAAGGCCAGACTTCTATAACCTCTCCACCAATTTCTTCGGCAAATACATGTGCATGGTCCTTATCGAATTCACTTTGAATGTAAATTACATCTATATTTTCTTTTCGTGCCAGTTCAACCATCCTTGCCATGTGCTGTGCTGTCGGTTCCTTACCCTCCGATTCCAATGAATATTGTACAAGCCCGTAATCGCGGGTAAAATAGGAGAGACTCGGGTGAAATGTCATAATGGCCTGCCCCTGAAATTCTTTTAATGCTTCCCGTATTTTCTTATCGAGCTGTTCAATTTCAGTCACAAATTGTTGATAGTTTGCATGATATGAATCCTCTTTCCCCGGGTTTAATCCAGAAAGAGTTTCTGTTATTTTACCTGCCATTTGTTTTACCAGTTTTGGTGACATCCATATATGAGGATCAACTCCTTCAAAATGTATGTGGTCTCCATGCCGTACCTCTTCACCTACAATCAAATCCAGTCCTTCCGATAAATTAATTATTTTCATTTCCTGGTTTAATTGGTTTATTTTTTCTGACCACGACAACTCAAAACCAAGATAGCCCAGACGAAACCAGGCTGCAGAACGTGAAATCTTCTTTAATTGCGATGGCAGAAGCGAGTAAGACTCCGGGCTTGCTCCATGAGGTACCAGTACCTGTATATCAAAATCGTCTCCGGCAATCTTCTCTACGAATGTCTTTTGTGGCAGTATGCTTACTGTAACAACCTGCTTCTCATGTTCATCCGTTTTCTTGTTTTTTGATGTACAAGAGATTAAAATTAAGATAACAGAAACTAATACAACTATTTTCGTCTTCATATTTGTTTAATTCTTTCTATAAGTCATCGTATTTATTCAGGTAATTCTTCTAAATGCATCAACATTAATTTAATTGTGCAAAATTAAACTTATAGTTTCATTTTCTTTACTTTTTTCCTTTTTTTGGTGGAACAGGATCATATCCGTGAGTACCCCAGGGGTGGCACTTTAATATCCTGCGGGCAGATAACCAAAATCCTTTAAATGGTCCATGGATTTTCAAAGCCTGTACTGCATATTCCGAACATGTGGGTACATGCCGGCAAGTTGCTGGCTTTAAAGGAGAAATAACATATTTATAAAAATAGACCGGTAGGAGCAACAGCCAGGTTAATCCTTTCTTAATATTTTTCCATACAGGTATCATCTTTTTATTTTTCTCATTTAATTATCCTCTTTAATGAAAGCTTAAAGTACTAAATTTATTGCTTATGATTATATTCATTGATGTCAAAATAATTCAAACTTCATTTGTATTGCATAAAATTTTTAAATTTGTTCTTTAAGATTCTAAATTATTTTAAAACCTGTTACTAATCAAAAGTCGATACCACATGAAAAATAGAAATAAAGATAACGAAAAGGGCATCCCTGTTTCTTTTGCCAAATTAGTTAGCCTTTGTTCTTCAATCTTCAGTATTATCTTCTTTCGTATTTTCCGGAGATCTGTAAATAGTATTTCAAATAAAGCTAAAGGTGGAAAAGCATTTGCTGTTTTTAGTAGCAGAAATTCTGTTAAGTACTTAAATCTTCTGGAAGTTAAGGAGATAAACCGATAACACATATGTATATTTTATTTAATTTCTTGATGATGCAGCATACGAAGAATTTTTAAAACAATTAATAATTTAAATTAAAAAACAGTTATATGATGAAAAGAGTTGCAATCGGAGTTGATATTGGTGGTACAAATACTGCTATAGGGGTTGTAGATCCCGAAGGAAATGTAATGGTAAAGGAAAATATACCAACTCCCTCTC
>JBEPWX010000092.1:0-9070 GCA_041642235.1 Mariniphaga sp. | reverse complement strand
GAAGGCCGTTCCTACTTTGCAATGTGCGGTCTGACCGGCAGGTATTACCATGATATGGGAGGCGATTTAAAAAATGACATGAAAATAAGCATCTATGTAGAAGATGAAAACGGCAATGAAGTGGAAAGCATCAACCCATACGGCGACACAACACTGGTGGGTACGCCTGTACTGAAACGATCAACACGTTTGGGGGGCGGATTTATTTTTGCTCATCTGAAAGACATCCCGGCAGGCAAATACCGGATTAAGGTAAAGGCGGACACCGATTGCCTGGTTGATGAAATTGATATTCGTCCGGCAATGGATGTGGGTATTGGTATCGTGGAGAAAACTCATCCATACAGTCATTACAATCATCTTTACGAAGGAGTGCATGGTGCTTTTTACGATTACACCGAAGATTTCAGCACCGGGAAACCTGTTCGGGGAATACCGGTGGCAGAAGGTAAGGGAACGGTTACAATTAAAAACGGTACCATTAAATGCGGCACCCCCGGAATTGTATCCTGGGGAATTCAGTCGACGGCCAATGATGTACGAATAATTCTGGATAACATGAAAATTTATAATGAAGGCATTAATGCCACTGCAGTGGATGTACCTCATGCCACCATTATCAACTGTAAATTTTATGTTGATAATCCGTTTATCATCAACCGCCACGGTTCTTCATTCTATGCGGTCGACCTGCGCGGCACAACTGCTTCGGAAGTTTCCTACAGCGAATTTTACGGCGGCCAGGGAAACCTGGTGATTAAAGGCATAAATTCAATTGTCCATCATAACTACCTGGTCAATGAGCAATATGTGACCAACCATTACAGCATCATGGCCATGGGTGACGGCTCCATGATCTTTGAGAACAAATTTGAACCCATCATCGGTTCAGGGCTGGAGATATTCAGGCACAAAAACATCGAGATTTTCAACAACGAATTTCATATAAAAGCCTCCCCACCCTCTACTGAGTACCATGAACATTACAGCACCAATGCAATCCGGATAGCCGATTACGGAGCAGAATGGGGATCTCCCCGCGGAGCTTACGGCAACAGAATATACAACAATAAATTTTATATCACAGGAAAGAAATTCAAAGCGTATCCCAATTATGTCCCTGCAGCAAACGCCTTTTTCTTTAGTACCAGCGCAGGAGATAACTACATTTTTGGAAATGAAATTGTACTCGACCAGCAAGACCCGGATACTAATGCAGAAGCTTATGCATTTTATATCGGCAATGCATATGGTGGTAAAATATTCAACAACAGGATTGTTTCCAATGTAACCCCTATGTGGGTTGCCAGCGGGTACGGGACAGCATCGGAAACCGAATTGGCTAACAATACATTTATTAAAGCCGAAAACACAGCTGCTGATTTTGTTCCGGTAAGAATGGGCCGTCAGAAAGCAGAAAACATTAAATTCCGTTCAAATGAGTTCGAGGGAATGGATTTTAAAATCGATGCCTCCGGGTCAAATCACAGCTATACGGTAGCATGGACCCTGAACATCAAAACGAATAACCCGGAAACTGAAATCAAAATCATGGACAGTACAGGAAAGGAAGTGGTAAATAGTAAAACAGGAGAAGCAGGAAACCTTACTGTTGAATTGCCGGAGTATTCGGTCGACGGAGAGGATAAAACCTTCTTTTCGCCCTATACCATTGTGGCCGGAAAGAATCAAAAACAGGTTGTCGATTTGAAGAAAAACACAACAATCAGTTTGTAGTTTCAATTGTTTGAATGTTTCAGGGTTTGAATGTTTTAGTGTTTTAGTGTTGAATTGTTCGAAAGGTTCGATTGGTTCGATTGGTTCGATAAGTTCGAAAGGCTTGAAGGGTTAGTCTTGATAATTGATACTCTTAGTCTTGATTTATATTTAGTGTCTTAGTGTTTAATGATTATTAATTAATAAATAAAACCATGATTAAAACTGGATTTGCAGCA
Source organism: Mariniphaga sp. (assembly GCA_041642235.1). GTDB lineage: Bacteria > Bacteroidota > Bacteroidia > Bacteroidales > Prolixibacteraceae > Mariniphaga. Next base: position 7,115 of record JBEPWX010000092.1, on the reverse strand, counting down.
GTGCTGACAGTGTTTGTCTTTGCATTTTGCACCGGGCAAAAGAAAGAAAGCATTTTATTTAAAGAATCGTTTGACGATCAAAAACTGAACGCCAGGGACTGGTACGATGGTTCGGTTGCCCGTATATCTAAGGATGCCTACAAGGGAAAAGGGAGCATTGAATACGAATGGGTGAAGGGAGAACAGAAGGTACAGGGCTCTTCCGGATTCAGGCACCTGTTCGAACCAACAGATGAGATTTACGTCCGGTATTATTTAAGGCTCTCAAAGGGATGGCAGTGGACAGGTGTGAACTACCACCCGCACCTGACTCATTTTATGACTACAGAAAATTCAGCGCATCACGGACCTGCGGTAAGTCACCTCACCCTGTACATCGAACCGGTAAACGGAAAACTCCGGCTGGCTGCCACGGATATCCTGAATAAAGATATGCCCCACGGACTGACACAGGGAGAACTGAGAGGCGGCTACAACGGCAAGTTGTACGACAGCAGGGAAATCCTCTTCGATGACGATGAATGGCATTGTGTGGAGGCTTATTTTAAGTTGAACAGCCTGGATATGACAAACGACAAGCCAAACAAGGACGGTATCATCATTGGCTGGTTCGACGGGAAAGAGGTGATCAATCATACCGATGTCATTTTACGTTCCACCGATTTTCCGGAGATGAAATTCAACCAGTTCCTGATGACCCCCTATTTCGGCCCGGGGCTGCTGGATAACAATCAGAAACTTTGGATTGATGAAATGGTGGTAGGCACCAGCCGTGTGGGTTGTTTGTAGGGTGCCCCCATGGCGGTACCGGTGAATTTGAAATCGTTTGAATGTTTTATTGTTTCATTGTTTCATTGTTTTGTGAAATTTGGTGTTTTTGGTGTTAAATGAATTGTTCGAAAGGTTCGTGTTATTTGGTGTTTTTTGTGTTTTTGGTGGTACAAATGTATTTTGGTTTTTAAAATAGTGATGAAATGCTAATGAAGCATTAGCCACGAAGACTCTAAGACTCAAAGATTCACGAAGTCCAGGAATTTCTTTGTGATTTCTTTGTGGCGAAAAATAATGTTTGAAAGTTTGATTGGTTTGAATGAGAATTTCAATGATCTTGATAGTTGATACGCTTAGTCTTGATACGCTCTATAAAATGAATATAATTAACAATTATAAATTAAATTAACGAATGAAAACTGGTATTTTAATTCTGACACTTGCATTTCTTTATGCCGGCGCAACAGCTCAAAGTAAAGGCATCGCACAAAAGTATCCGGATGATCGGAACATTGGGTCGCATCCGGCAGTTATTTTTGCTTCGGGCTTTGAAGATGGATTCGAAGGCTGGACTTACCACAACTCCAAGATAAGCCAAATCATCTCCCACCCCGACTCCGCCTTTTCGGGAAACAAAGTGTTAAAATCGACAGCCACAAGGGGTGACAACACAGGCGGAGATGTCGACTACAAGATTGTTCCGGGACAGAACCAGATTTACCTTCGGTTTTATACAAAACTGGATAAAAACACCATTATTCCCCACCATTTTGTAAAGATACGGGCCATCAAGGAAGGATTCTGGCCAAGTGCTGGACAAAAACCTCCTGGCGATAAAGCATTCTGGACAGGTATTGAACCCCTTCCCGACCATACCTGGAACTTCTATACCTACTGGCACAAAATGCACAGCTGGCAAAGCAGGGAAGGTCATACCGACGGACGTCCAAATCCCTATTACGGCAATGTGTTTCGCGTACCCGGACAGGAGCCGTTGAAAAAGGGGGAATGGATTTGCGTGGAAGCCATGGTAAAGGCAAACACGCCGGGGAAGCACGACGGTGAGCAGGCCTTTTGGATAAACGGAGAAAAAATAGGGCACTGGAAACAAGGTGAACCGCTCGGTGAATGGAGAAACGACCGGTTTGTAATTGGAGGAGACAACCCGCAACCATTTGAAGGGTATAACTGGAGAACAGCTGAAGATGTTAAAATCAACATGGTTAAACTTCAATGGTACATCAGCAGAGAACATATGGAACGGAAAAAGGCCACACAGGATGAAAACAGCGTGTATTTCGACAATGTGGTGATTGCTACAGAGTACATCGGCCCGATGAAGGAGACGAAAAGGGATTAAGAGTTTGAAGTTGTTTTAATGTTTTATTGTTTTATTGTTTTGTGAAATTTGGTGTTTTTTGGTGTTTTGGTGGTAAAATGTTTCACTGTTTAAATGTACGACGTCTTGATACCTGATACTCTTAGTCTTGATACTCTATATCAAATGAATATAATTAACAACTATAAATTAATTAACAAATGAAAACTGGTATTTTAATTTTAACACTTGCATTTCTTTATGCCGGCACAACAGCACAGAGCAATCCTTCAGGGAAGAATCAGGAAGGCATTGCCAAAAATTATGTGCACGATAAGAACATTCAATCCAATCCTGCCGTAATTTTTGCTTCGGGATTTGAAGACGGCTTTGAAGGGTGGACTGCCTTTAACGAGAAAGTCAGTGAAATTGTAGCGGATTCCGAGGCTGCATTATCCGGAAAAAAAGTACTAAAAACAACTGCAACCCGTGGAGTCAACACCGGCGGAGATGTGGAGTACAAGATTGCGCCGGGGCAGGAACAGATTTACCTGCGGTTTTATACTAAACTGGATGAAAACACCATTAATCCCCACCACTTTGTAAAAATACGTGCTATCAAGGATGGAGTATGGCCAAATGCGGGTCAAAAGCCCGAGGGCGATAAAGCATTCTGGACCGGTATAGAACCGCTTAATAACAACACCTGGCACTTCTACACCTATTGGCACGATATGCACAGCTGGCAAAGCAGGGAAGGCAAACCCGACGGCCGGCCAAATCCCTACTACGGCAACAATTTTAATGTTCCCGGACAGACACCTTTTAGTAAGGGAGAATGGGTTTGTGTGGAAGCTATGATGAAGGCCAATACGCCTGGTCAGAATGATGGCGAGCAGGCATTCTGGATAAATGGAGAAAAAATAGGGCACTGGAAAAAAGGGGAACCGCTCGGTGAATGGAGAAACGACCGTTTTGTTACGGGTGGCGATAATGCAAAACCCTTTGAAGGATACAACTGGAGAACTGCCGAAGATTTAAAAATCAACAAGATTGTTCTTCAGTGGTATCTCAGCAGGGAACACATGGAACGAAAAAATGCACCTAAAGAAAACAGTGTTTATTTCGACAATATTGTTGTGGCAACTGAATATATAGGCCCGATGTATGATAATAAGGGTGCTGTTGTTAAAAGATGAAAAGAGTTGGAAGACCGGAGACGGAAGTAGGAAAAGTTTGAATGTTTCATTGTTTGAGGGTTTTAGTGTTTAGTGAGGGTTGGTGTGTTGGAAGACCGGAGACGAAAGACGGAAGCAGGAAAAGTTTGAATGTTTCATTGTTTGAGGGTTTTAGAGTTAGGTGAGGTTTGGTGTTTTTTGTGTTTTGGTGGTAAAAAAGAGTTTGAAATGCTTATTATGAAAAATTATTATCTGTTGTTATTTGTATTCACAATTTCAGGATTAACTGCTCAAGATAAACCTGCTGCAAATAAAGGAAACAATGAAGCGGATGCCGGAATTGCCGGCAGGTATCTTTACGATGAAAACATACAAAAGGACCCGGCAGTAATCTTTGCATCGGGATTTGAAAACGGCTTTGAAGGCTGGAGCTCTTTCAACCGTAAGGTAAGTGAAATCCTTTCCCATCCCAATTCTGCCTTTTCGGGAAAGCATGTACTAAAATCGACTGCAACGCGCGGAGTCAATACAGGTGGCGATGTAGTTTATAAAATCGAACCGGGCCAGGACCAAATCTACCTGCGTTTTTATACTAAATTTGATGAGAACACCATCATTCCGCATCACTTTGCAAAGATATATGCCATGCCCGGTGGCTTACGCTCCTACGCAGGCAATAAACCTCCAGGCGACAAGGCTTTCTGGACAGGCATTGAACCTACCAATGACCAGACCTGGTATTTTTATACTTACTGGCACGAGATGCACAGCTGGCAAAGCAGGGAAGGCAAACCCGACGGCCGTCCAAATCCCTATTACGGCAATGCATTCCGGGTTCCGGGTCAGACACCTTTCAAAAAAGGAGAATGGATTTGTGTGGAAGCCATGCTGAAAGCAAACACACCCGGAAAATATGACGGGGAACAGGCATTCTGGATAAACGGGGAAAAAATAGGACACTGGAAAACTGGCACTCCATCCGGATACTGGCGTGGTGACCGGTTCATTATTGGCGGCGATAACCCTCAACCCTTCGAAGGTTTCAACTGGCGAACATCCAATGAGGTTAAAATCGACCACATTATCCTCCGCTGGTACATCAGCAAAGAGCACATGGAAAAGAAAAAGGCCACACAGAATGAAAACAGCGTGTATTTCGACAACATTGTTGTGGCTACTGAATACATTGGCCCGATGTATAATGAAAAGGGAGCTGCAGTTGAATAGTGAGGAGTTTGAATGTTTGAAACGGTTTGAATGTTTCATTGTTTGACTGTAAAAACTAATGCAATTCTTGAACAGATTGCTTCGTCGTGCCTCCAAGGTACTCTGTTGTTGCTTTGATCGGAGAAAGATGGCAGAAAACCACTACCTTCGTTTAAGGCAGTATGGAAACAATAACCCGCTGGTATCGTGTCAATGCCGGGTCCCCATGATCTGTTACTGCCAGAATTATATGGATGGTTTCAGGTTGGGTGACTTTGGGTGCAATAAAATTTGCCTGTTTCATGTTCTTATCCTTTATCCCGATCGGACGGAAATTTTCATAAGTCCCCACTTCGCGGTAATAAATCCATTCATACGAGAGTTCATCGCTATCCGGATCTGTTGAACTTTCGGCATCCAGCACTACTTTTTCATTGCTTTTAGCTGTAATCTTATTTGGATGGTTCAGCGCTGCAATTGGCGGATGATTGGCTTCTTCATAGGTTTTGGTTGTCCAGTCGATACGGGCTGCAAAGTCATTTTGATATGCTTGTCGCCACCGCCAGATGGTTGCTTTGTTGGTGTTATACAACTTTCCGTCCAATCCCAACACTTCATCTTCCGTATCGGTCCAAATCGGACGGGTTTCAGGTTCCGAAAACCATTTCCGGGTACGGGGGGTATATAATTCATAGCGTCCGCCCCAGCTTCCATAGTTTGGGTTTTCGGGATCACTTAACCCATTGTTTACCAGGAACAGGAAAGAGGGCGTGTCGCCTTCCATCAGAATAGGAGTATGCGGGTGTTCTGCCCCAAGCGGACCATGATTCTTGCGGATGTTTTTATCCAGCCATGGGTTATCGACCAGGGAGAAATCAGGACCGCCGAAATTGTGCCATTTGTCACCGCTGATGCCGCTCCAGGTTGCATAATGATAAGCACCTTTCGTATGAACGCCCGGGCTGACGATATAAAATAACCCGGGAAAGTTCTTCCGCATCCACGGACCGGAATCATCCTGGTCGGAAATGGTATACACCCTGATTTTGGATACAAACCTGTTGAGTTCCTCCGGTGTCCGTGTCATTTTTACTTTCCATAGGGCCTGTGCCAGGCAGTTGGCACCGCCCCAGACCGTTACCCACACCGGGCGATTCTCCTCTTTATCCACTACGGAAATAATCCAGTCTGAACCTTCGGAATCTTTCCCTGTTCCGACTGCAGTCATACCATAAGCCGGAAACCCAACTTTTATCCTGTCCATTAAATATCCCGTTTCAGGATAACCCTTTTCATGCAGCAAAAGATTATTGCGTACTTTACCATAGGCGGCCACAATTTCCCTGATACGCCAGTCGGCGACTTTGTCCTTCTGATGTACCGAAGTTGTGGCGATTAAGCCTTCCACGTCCCATTGGTTTGAATAAGTAAGAAAGCGTACCATCGACATGGCATCATCGGGTTCATTTTCAATATCTGTCAACACCACAACCCGATGTTTCTGACTGGATTGCTGCGCAAAGCCGGACAGGATTAAGGATGATAAAAAAGCAATGAGTATAATTATAGCGGGTTTCATATTTATAGTTATTTGATGTAGATTTCAGCTATAGTTGGTTTTGAATGATCAAAACAGACGGGCCCTGAACAGGCGACTGATATACATCCTGTGGAACCTGGCCTGTATGCTCCGAAACAAACTCCCCATTTTTGGGATCAAACCATTTTACTGAAATTTTGGAAGGAAGGTTTTCAACAGCTACCTCCCCCCCATCCGGAAGATAAACAATGTACAACTTTCCAGGCTTTGCCAGGCACAATTGACCGTCTGCAAGTTCAGGATGCTTTTCAATATCGGTAACATCCAAACCTTTCAATGCTTTTTCCAGATATCCCACATAAACAGATCCGGGCAGTTGTATTGCCTCTTTCCACGAGACATTCGAATTTGCCCAATCGGGCCAGCCCGGTTCCTCTCCACTGTGCTTCCAGTTCCAAAGCCCGCCTGCACCATACACAACCCCCATGGTTCCTCCTGAAGTATATTGCAGCCACGCTTCATTTCCCTGCCACCATCCGGCACCATTCTCCGAATCGCGGATTCCTTCATAAGTAGGTTCACCGTTGGCAACTGCTTTGGTTGGTTTATTTTCGTACATTAATGCCACCTTATGTAATTGGTGATCTCCCCCATGCCCTGTCTGGCACCATTGAAAATCAAGCCAGTTCTGGTCCTGGGCAACCCGGTTTAAATGCGGAACGAATTCTTCTGGTTTATTCCACCAGTCCGGCTTTTTAGCATCAAAAGGCGAATAATGCAAGCCGGTAGGCTGTTGATAAGCATCCCATTTTTCAAATTCTTCACCGCCCTCTTTTACGCCAATATTGCTTCCGTCGCTATCGGCACCAACCAGCCATACTGCAGGTTTGGCACCATAACGTGCAAGCAGGTACCTGCAGAAACGGGCATATTCATCCGCATCCATATCTTTACCCAGGACATTTTTCCCTTTCCAGCCAAATCCATGAAACACTGGTTGAAAAACAGGTACAATTCCATGATTAATTAAAATATTCCGAAGCGAATCGAAGTATTGAAAGTATTCGGGGTTGAGTTGATTGATATGTCCATCTTTTAAATC
>JBEPWX010000091.1:0-9118 GCA_041642235.1 Mariniphaga sp. | reverse complement strand
AGGGATAAAGAATTTTTAATTGTGTTAGTATTAAATCATTTGCAAATTGCTGAAAATTGTTTAAACCAGTTAAAATATAAGTAATTGTATCCCATTCTGCTGATGGACTGCAAACAAAATTGACGTTTAATTCTTTCTCCTGACCATCAAATTTTATTCCTGACGATAATATACCTTGAATCTGTTCATCTGTTTGGTATATGATGCGTAAAACAGGATTACTATTCCCGCTTCCAATAAATGCTGTTTGTGGCAGATCATTTGCATATTCACCGGCCAATTTAAGAATATTATTCTCTCCGGTAAAAACGGATGAGATAAGAATCTCATTATCAGAAGTTGTATCTGCGACAATATTACCTGCTTCCGTATCGAACCCGAAGGTTGCAATTAATTCATTATCGTTTTTCCATACCCAACTTCCACCATAATTTTGAAGTTTTAACATTCCGCGCACATCTTCAGGAGCAACTGTAGAATCATTAGGGAAGGATGCATTTTCACCATAAATATTTTCAATGTCATTTAAAAAGAAAGTGGTGGAATCATTATAGAATTCAATAAACCCCTCGTAAAAAGGCTGACCCGGAAGGGGAACCCAGTAAGAATCGGGTGAAGTATTCATCCACGTTAAAGCATATGCAACATTTTTTCCTATTGGGTCATCTTTAATCTGATCATAAAATCCGCTATTGAACCAGTCGGGATTTGTGCTGTTCTGAAGACCTTTCCGTATTCCTGTTTCAGTAATGGCCGCCACCTTATCGCTTTTATCTGCCCATTCACATACAAACCTTGCATCTTCCAATATAAGGGATTTTAAAGCATCATCTTCCTGATAATCGTCAAAGCCTATAATATCCACATAATCGTTACCGGGATACATTGAATAAGTAAGTTCTTCATTTATTGAAGGCTTGGAAGGCGAATAAGCAACCAGCATATTGTGAACTCCTTTTTCCACTCGCAAATAATCAATAGTTAAGCGCCATAAATCAATATACTCCTGGTTGGTACAATTTCCGGTTCCCCACCAAAACCAACTCCCGGTATTCTCGTGAAAGGGACGGAAAATAACAGGCACTTTAACTCCATCAACTTCAAGGTTATTCAAATAATCTGCTATTTTATCCAATTCATTTAACCATACTTGTCTGGCTTCATCACCTGAAAGTATAGAAGCCACCGGATTGCCGGACTTGTCCTTGTAACCACCTCCGGTTGCCGGATTTTTTGCATGCCAACTGTAAGTGATTACTCCTCCGCGTTTGTATATTTCTTCACAATAATTTTTAAATTTTTCTATTCCCCTTCCAAAATCAAAACCAAATACTCCGGGATGATCCCCTGTAGATGTGAAACAATCAGAACGCAGATCTGTGGTAATTTCATCATCTCTCCAGTTTTGTCCTTCATAACAAGCTAAATGCTGTCCGAATATCATTCCTTTCTTTCCTATTCTTTTCAGATTATTAAAAAGCATCAAAGTCTCTTTAGTAGCTAATGTATCTGAAAGTCCCGGCGAACTGTTTTCCAAATCAAATTGTATTGCTTTTAATTCTGTTATTTCCGCTGCGTTACCATGTTCAATCTTGGCAACTTCCAGTTTGAACGTGTGTTCTCCGGCATCCAAAGGAATTAAGCCGATTTCCTGAAATCCTTTGTTTTGGAGTTCTGATTTGGCTGCGCTGCCGGCACAGCTAACTTTCAATGTCATTCCTGCCATATTTGTATTGGTGGTTGAAACAGAAACTGTATAAACACCTGTGCGGTGCACGTTTATTTTATATTCAGCATAATCACCTACAGCATTTAATCCTTTGAGCTGGTGGGAACCATTCATACAGCCTGATGTTTTGGATGGACCGTATCCTCTTACCTCTGTAGATTTTTTACCCTTCCAGGCAATCTGAAATACAGGTGGAGAGAAAGAATGCGGCTCATTTTTAATTTCAGCAAACCAATTCTCCAGCTCATCCATCATTGAGTTTACAATAGCCGGATATTCTGCTGCAACATTTGTTCGTTCGAGTGGATCTTTCTGTAAATCGATTAAAACTTTTTCTTCGAATTTTGCAGGGGAGCCGTCCACATTTACGGGATTATGTAACAATTTATACCACTCATTAATCAATGTAATCCGTTGTTCTTCAAAATCAAGTGCAGCTTTATCATGAGACTGCAAAGGCGAAAACTGACCTTCTTCCCACACAGGAAACCAATGTGAAAATACAGCCGATTTTTCATTCAGCGTTGTTGTATCTCCCTCAAGATACGTTTTGAAACTGCGACCATCGAGGGGCAAATTATTTTCCGGAACCGGAATGTCTGCAATATCGAGTATTGTTGGAAAAATATCCGTAACGGTAACCAGCCTTTCCACATCGGCTGGCTGGTATTTTCCTTTCCAACGAACAAAAAGCGGTGATTTTAATCCATTCTGCCATAACCGCGCTTTGTTTCCCAGAAATCCATGATTATTGCGCAGTTCCCATTCGGCATTGGTTTCTTTCATTTGAATGGGTCCGTTATCACTAAAAAAAAGCACAACAGTATTTTCGTCCAACCCATTTTCAGTTAGATAATCCAGTAAACGTCCTGTTTCATCATCCATAAATTCAAGCATCCCAAGAAGTGTTGCAAAATCTTCACTGCGACCTTCCTGCATGTATTTGTTTTTATATTCATCGGGCGTATCCCAGATTCCGTGACAGGTTAAAAAAGAAAGGTACGCCAAAAAAGGTTGTTCTTTGTTTCGTTCAATAAAATCGATCGTGTAGTCGACCAATACTTTTGGCGACCATTCACCATCGTGAGTGGTTTTGTCGGGGTATTTATTCAGCCATCCGTTGCTCGGAAAGTATTGATAGAGTTTGGCATAATAACCCTCATCGAAACCCCTGTCCCACGGCCAATAACCGTCAGATTTTCCTGAGTGCCACTTTCCCCACATTCCGGTTACATAGCCGTTGTCCTGAAAAATTTCGCCAAATGTGATTTCATCCAGATGCATATAATCATTTCCTCCGTGCATAGCCGAAACTCCGGTGCGCCAGAAATCGCGACCTGTTAACAATGACGCTCTTGTTGGTGCACAAACCGAATTAACCATAAAATTACCAAAGCGTACCGCCGACTCAGAAAATGCATCTAAATTAGGTGTATGCGAGACAGTATTTCCATTAACCGACAGGTCATCGTAACCCATATCGTCCACCTGAATCAATAAAATATTTGGCGAATCAGACTGTTTTGAAACATGGGCATATTCATTGAAATAAACATCTTTGAACCACGTTCCGATCTTCTTCATTCCCTCATAATTATAATGCCCGGTTGGTGGTCCGTAACCGGGTAAATAAAGCGGTGAATCCGGATCCTTGCTTTGTTGGATGAGTGTAACATTTTCCATTGTTTCTGCTGCTTCCTGCATTCCTTCAACCACTTTTCCCGAACCGACCTGTAACATTATAAAAGGCAAATCATCAACTTTGGTGTCCTTTCGTATTTCGCGTATGAGGTTCTGAAGGTTTTGTCCGTAGGTTTCAGAAGGTAAAGATCCGAATTTATTTACATTGCTATCTGTTTCCCCCTGTACCCATAGCATTCCGCAAAATTCATATTCATCTTCTTCATAATCAGAAAGTACTTCGTTGATGTAGTTAACAAAATCGCTGTAAAGTTTTGGACTATTTTCTTCATTCATCAATGTCGCTTTTTCTTCTGTCCAATTGGGGTTCCAGCAACCATAAAGTGACGTTCCTCCAATACTGCGTTTAATCAGTAATATTTTTTCATTAGGCATAGATTCTGCTAACCCAAGTCCAAAAAAGAGTTCAGGTCCAAATACTTTTTCAAGTTTAAATTTCTCTTTAATATAAGGAGTAGGGATTGTAATATCGAGGGGTTTTATGGGATTCCAATTGTATGCAAACTGAATGTTTTTTTGTGCTTCCTCAAGCATTTCTTTTTCCTGGTCCGTCAGCTTACTCCCATCTCCTCTACCATCCATATTCGACTGACCGGCTAAAAGAAACACTTTTATTTTTTGAGCCTCTGCTGATTTGACTGTATTATTTGGAAAGATGGTTTCTGCATTTACTATTGTATAATTAACAGCAACAATAGCAATAACTAAGACAGCGATTAATGTCCAGTGTTTATAATATTTTTTTAACATATCTCCCTCAATTTAATCTTTTTTAATTCCGTTTGCTTTTTTTGCCGAATTTTTATTTGCTTCTGATCCCCAGCCAACTGCCGGTGGAGCAAGTGGATTGTTTGAATTGTTGGTAATTCCATCGGGCAATGCTGCTTTCCAACCATCCTTTAACTGCTTTGCCAAATCGATTACAATTTCCTTATAACCTTCATCGTTGGCAACATTAATAGTTTCAAGCGAATCTTTTCGATGATCGTATAACTCGGCAACCAATAAGGAATTATCTTTTCCATCGCGCCATTCTACATATCTAAAATTGTCTGTTCTAATGGCAAATCCTTCCATCGCTTTGCCACGCGGGAACTGGCTAAATGCAGCATCTTTCCATTTTCTTTCCGGGTTTTCCAGTAAAGGAACAAAGCTCGTTCCTTCCAGGTAATTTCCTGGTTGAAAACCAGCTAAATCAGCTAATGTGGGATAAATATCAACGTATTCAACCAATTGATTCAATCGTTTTCCTTTTGCCAGTCCCGGAACAGAAATAATGAGCGGAGATAGTGTGGCATTTTCAAAGTTTGTCGTTTTCCCCCACATTCCCTGATCGCCTAAATGCCAGCCATGGTCGCCGATGAACATCACCACTGTATTATCACTTACTCCGCTTTCCTGCAATTGTTTTATTAATTTTCCAACCTGTGCATCGATATATGAAACGCAGGCTGCATAAGCATGTCGCAATGTTTTCTGATAATCTTCGGGAATAACCCCGCCATCTTTATCATTATATCCTTTATAACTCGCGAGACTGTAATGGGTTGTGCTGTATTCCGGAGAACCTTCCGGATGGTTTGGATTTGGTGATAATTTAATGTCATCACGGGAATACAAATCCCAATACTTTTGCGGAGCGGCAAACGGTAAATGTGGTTTCTTAAAACCTACAGCTATAAAAAATGGTTGCTCTTTTTGAGACAATTCCTTTATTAACCGCACACCCTCTTTGGCATACATTCCATCCTGATAAGCTTCATCCGGTACTTCGGCAGCTTCAAATGGAGGAGTTTTTTTGCTCCGGCCTCTCGTACCTCCGAGTTTTATGTTTTTTTCGAGAGCATAATACAATGGCGTGTCTTTTGGACGCCCGTAATGTTTGGCTTCAATATTATCTGCGGGACCATGATGGATTTTACCTATCGTTCGTACGGCGTATCCCTGTTTTTCAAAATATTCGGCAATGGATGGATGTTCCGGCCAGAATTCATTTACAAAATACTGGCTGTATGGATAATCAACACCGGTAGTGTTTGGACGGCAACCCGATAAAAAACTTGCCCTCGATGCAGCACAAACAGCCTGCTGGCAATAAGCCCTGGTAAAAAGGAAACCCTTTTGAGCCAACCGATCAATGTTGGGCGACTTTATATACTCAGCGCCATAACAATTAAGTTCTGTGCGTAAATCATCGGAAATAATAAACAGTATATTCGGCTTGTCTGTTTTTTTATTCGCGTAAACGAAAAAAGTCAGTAAAAGCAAAATCCAGGTCAACGTATTTTTTTTAATATTCATAATAAGACAATATTATTGTTGTACTATTTTCAGTTAAACGATTTTTAAATTTTCACAATCTTAAAAGTAGATGGTTTTCTTTGGCCATGATTCCTCAAAAAATATATTCCACATTGCCATATTTTCGTATTGATTCGTTTTTCTTCGTTGGATTCAAGGCAGAATTTCTCTATTAATTCACCGGATGAACTGAATATTGAAAACCAGTTTCCCGAAATATGATTCGAGCGAAAAAACAATTCAGTCTGAAATGGATTGGGCCAGAAAACAATTTTACTCTCTTTATTTAAATCGATTAATGTTCCCGGATTTTCCATTTGCAAATTGATGGTCGTATCATTAACCAGAATTAAATCACCTTCCAGCTTTTCATAGTTCTCTTTTTCAACAGTGTAATGGTAGCTTGTATAAGCAGGCCAGTCTCTAAAATATGCAATACCCAAATTATTTGTTATTTCAAAGCTGTCTTTTATAGTAATCTTCGCTTCATTTACGGGAGTAGTCCCTTCCTTTAACCTGAATTTTAGAGTTGAATACGAAGGTAATAGCCTAAAGAAAAGCAAGGTGTCTTTAACTATTCTGACGGAGTCGGAAATTTTTGCATAGTTCGGATGGTTCACTGTAATTTTGTAATTTCCTTCAGGAATTGAAAACTGAGCATTACCCTCACCGTTTGTAAGTTCATCAAATCCATTTATTTGCACACTACATTCATAAATTGAATTTTGGGTGTGTATATTGGTAACTTCCACACTCAAACTATATTTGGGCTCAGCTACAAACAATGTAATAACCGTATCAGATAATACTTCAATATCCTCAAAAAATTGAATCCAGCCATTTTCGAGTAGCACTTCTATGGTGTACTTACTATAACCAATGCTTGAAAAAATTGCTTCACCCGTCTCATTTGTAATTTGTTGACTATTACCAATGGTTACCATGGCATTTGATATCGGTTGTTTATTCCAGTCGGCCTTAATATTTACAGTAATATCGTATACTTCAGCTTCAAGAAATATTGAAATAACCGTATCTTTTTCAATCTTAATTTTACCAGATACATCTTTAAAACCCTTCACATTAACGCTATACTTGTATTCACCGGGAACATGGGTAAAAAATGTTTCCCCGTTTTGATTGGTGTTTTTTGAAATCCCGGCAAAATGTACTTTGGCATTCGGAACATTAACAGTATCTCCATTTTCATCTGTTTTCTTCAGTTGAAAGTAAGCTCGTTCCTGGGTAGAAGGTGTTTCAATTCTTTCTCGAACAATGCTATCCAGCTCATTCTTTATCTGAACATATTCAGCGTTTCCTGCCTGATTAACTGTTTCCAGAGGATCTGTTTCATAATCATAAAGTTCGGCTGTATAATGTGCTTTAGTATCTTTATCCACCCATTTGGTATAACGGTATCGGCTTGTACGTAACGAATAGCCCATGTATTGCCTGCGCGGATACTGACTCAGAGCGCCCTCCCTGATTTTTTCTTCAGGTTTTTCAATGGCCTGGCGCAGGCTTTCCCCTTCAAAATCAACAGGTGTTTCAATATTTGACAAATCGCAAAGAGTAGTGGCAATATCGGTAAATTCAGTCGGATGCAAATAAGTTACTCCTTTGTTGGGCTGGCCCGGATACGAAATAATGAGCGGCGCTCGTGTTGCCTGTTCAAAATTGGAATGTTTACACCACAGGTTGTGATCGCCCAAATGCCAGCCATGGTCGCCCCACAAAACAATAATTGTATTTTCATTAAGCCCTAATTCAGTCAATTTTTCAGTCAACATCCCGACTAAATAATCGATGTAACTGGTAGCGGCATAATATGCATGAATAAGTTTTCTCTGTTTCCACTCAGAGACGTCACCGCTGTTGGGAATATCCGTATAAGACCGAAGTTCACCAAAATTATGGTAGGCAACAGACGGACTGTTTTGAGCCTGCTGTTGAAAAGGAGCAATTTTAAATTGTTCTCTTTCGTACAAATCCCAAAATTTTTTAGGCGCATTAAAAGGCAAATGGGGCCGCTGAAATCCAACAGCAAGAAAAAAAGGGTTGTCATTACCTGCAAGTTGTTCCAGCAAATTTGTGCCAATATTGGCAAGTGCCCCGTCAACATAGGCGTCATAAGGCACATCGGCACATTCAAGAGAAGGCCAGTAACGTTGCTTTACATATTCCCTTTTATTTACTCCCAGATCAGATGCCTCTTGTTCCAGCAATGACACAGTATCTTTTGCTGAAGGATGAGCATAATAATAGGACGGTTTTCCAATTACAGAATTGTACCATTTGCTAGCCCAGGCATTCTCATAATCGCTCCAGGAAGGTTCATCACTTTTTTCGTCCACACTTCTGTAATCAAATATTTTACCTGTGCCAATAGTAGTATAACCATTGTTTTTTAGATACTGCGGTAAAGTTAAAATATCTGGATTTTTATCCCGAATCAGTGTTTTTAAATCCCAAACCTCTGTTTGATCAGGATAACGACTGGTAAGTAAACTTGCTCTTGAAGGTGCACAAACCGCTTGCTGACAATAGGTATTTTTAAAAACCATACCATTTTCTGCAAGTGCATCGATATTTGGAGTAATCGCCAGAGAATCGCCAAAACAACCAATTGTAGGTTTAAGATCATCCACTGCAATAAATAAAATATTGGGCTTGTCTGCTGTTTTCTCGGCATAAACATTGAAAAAAAGAAATAATATTATACCGGTAATAGTAATTTTTTTAAGAAGCATAAGTAACTAATTTAGATTAAATAATTTTTTCAGCCAATCCATTTCCTGTTCTACAGTCACATCTTTTTGGGAACTTAACCGACATTTTAGTCCTAATTCCTCATACTCATCCCTAAAAAATTTTCCAAAAGCAACATGATGTGTGTATTTTGACTGTTTGGTTTCGGGAGGTAGTGGCTTTCCATCCCATTCTTTAAGACGTTCCGGATAAACAAGAAAAACAGGAGGATCGTCTTTTGTAATATGATTTAGTGCAGAGGCTTCAAATGCCATTTCCCGATACTTCTTTTCAGACATTATTTCTTTTAATTCATCAAAAGGCATTTTATCTATGCCATAAAAATTGTAAATTGATGTATGCACAGCATCGCCACTATAAATATTTTCGAGCCAGAAAAACGGATTGTTACTGGTTTGGGCGTTTTTTGCAATTATTGTCGTTAGTCTGGTCGATTCCCTTAATACCGGATCCGGATGATTTGGACATGCCAAATCATCATGTGTGGCGAACCATACCGAAAGGTTTCCACCGGCGCTAGTGCCTGTGGTAGCAATTCTATTCGGGTCGATACCCCACTTATCTGCATGATAACGGATGTACTGAATAACCCTGGCGGCATCGAGGAACGGTCCGGGA
>JBEPWX010000090.1:0-9219 GCA_041642235.1 Mariniphaga sp. | reverse complement strand
ACAGGATGTATTTGCTATGGTTGGGTTGCAGGGAACTGATTCTTTAATAACAAGCAATTTGATAAGAATCTCAGAACTAGTGAATGCCGCAGTGAAAAAAGGTAAGGAAATTGACGTAAAAAGTGAAGATGCCTTATTTAAAATGGAAGAAATTTCAAGTCAGATTAAAAATTTAACCAATTAAAAAGTTTACAATGGCAGGAAACCGATTTGGTCAACTATTCGCAGAAGCAGACGCTGCATTTAAGGGTGCATATAGAGATGAACTTAACCAGCTTGAAGGTCTTTCCGGAGAAGAGATCGATTCTGTTATACCTGGTACAACAGATTTGATGGTTTATTCGGTATTGGTTAAAGTTGTGGAGCAAGCTTCAAGAGAAAACAGATCACAGGCAAGTCTTATTGCCGATATTAAAGAGCTGGGTGATGTAGCTGTTAACATTGCCCGGAAGGTTCCCCGGTTTGCCAGTTTGTTATAGAGGTATATGGAAAATTAACGGTCATGTTTTTATGGAACATCTGGGAAAAAGAGTTCAATGTTAAGCCTGCCAGTTTATAGTTCCTATGTATCTTTACTTCCGAAGATAAGATGTTGATAAATAGATCCTGGCAGCATCCAAATGGGCGTCAGAAAATAACAGGAGATTTACCTGACTTACTGGAATTGTGTTTAATGATACAGTTTTTTTTTCTTCATTTAGTTATTTGCTTAACAAAATGAGCTAATTTTAATCCGTTAAAAAGAAAAGCTGATTAATTACTAAAATGCAATTGCCGTTAAACGAAAATACCATGACCAAACTATTTTTAAGAGCAAAGCACTGGCACATTTTTACGATAGCTTTTGCATTGCCGTTCGTATTGCAGATGCTGTTGGTGCCCCTGGTGGTAGTTGGGGATAATCCAATGGTTGTTTTGAGAGTGATGCCGGTAACTATGGCAATACTTGTGGTTGGATTTTTTGGCTGGTTCTGGTCAGTAGCTACGGGACTTCAATCCAAGGTGCCTACAGGTGCTGAAATGAAGGTAAACCGGTTCAAACTGTTTTTCTTTATTCCCCTGGTTTATCTTGTTTTGTTTTTACTGTTCATCGCATTCGGAACAGGGGGATTAATGGAAAGCGGACAGGAGCCGGATACCGGAACGATTGCTTTAACCATAGGGATAATTCTGCCCATTCATTTTTTTGCAGTTATTTGTATGTTCTATTGCCTGTATTTTGTTTCTAAAACCTATAAAACCGTTGAATTACAAAGGAAGGTTACCTTTCCCGATTTTGCAGGAGAGTTTTTCCTGTTCTGGTTATATCCGATAGGTGTATGGATACTGCAGCCGAGGATTAATAAGATGGCGGTAGGTTGAATTGCCAGGTAATAGATATTATAGTTAAATGTTGTTTTATTACCTGGAATATCCCGTTTCAATTTGCACCCCATTTTTTAACGTCTGATAAACTACACAATATCTTTCTGTAAGTTTTGCCAGGGATTGTATTTGTTCTGGTGTGGCATCGGTATCCAGCACGAATGAAAGCCGGATGGCTTTAAAACCGACTTCAGCTTCTTTTGAAACGCCCAGGGTTCCGCGGAAATCAATGTCGCCTTCTGCATGAACAACTGCATCATTTAATTGAATTCCAATGGCAGTTGCCACTGCGCTGAGAGTGACGCCTGCACAGGCAACCAGAGCCTCCAGCAGCATGTCACCTGAGCAGACAAACATTCCATTGCCTCCGGTGGCCGGATGAAGTCCGGCTTCAATCAATGCCTTGCCCGATTCAATCTTGCAGGAGATACCGTCAGAAATTTTTCCCTGTGCCTTCAAGGTAACAACAGCCTGCTCCGGATGCTCCTTGTACTTTGCTTTGATAGGGGCCTGTATGTTTTTTAATTCTTCTGAATTCATGAGTACTATTTTTTGCTATTATTAACATGAATGTTAAATGGTGATGTTTTTAACAAGAGACATATAATCTGCTAACGCAAATTATGAAAAGGGGGTTACACATAGTTAACGTTTAACGTCCAGGTGGAAACTGAAGAAAAAACCTTACTTAAGTATTCCATCATTCCCTCTGTTACCCATTCTCTTATTCCTTTGTTTTTTCTAATTTTGCACCATGCAATTTAAGGTAGTATCGGATTATAAACCCACGGGTGATCAGCCGGAAGCCATTCGTCAGCTGACGGAAGGCTTGCAGGAGGGCGAGCGGTTTCAGACCCTTTTGGGGGTTACCGGCTCGGGGAAGACGTTTACCATGGCCAACGTGATTGAAAAGGTGCAGCGGCCTACGCTTATCCTGAGTCACAATAAAACACTTGCTGCCCAATTGTATGGGGAAATGAAACAATTTTTTCCGGAAAATGCAGTGGAGTATTTCGTGTCGTATTACGATTACTACCAGCCTGAGGCATACATGCCTACAACAGATACCTATATTGAGAAGGATCTTTCCATAAATCAGGACATTGAAAAGTTACGGCTGAGTACAACCTCCTCATTGCTATCAGGACGACGCGACGTGGTGGTGGTTTCATCTGTTTCGTGCCTTTATGGTATTGGCAATCCTGACGATTTCCATGCCAACATAACTACTTTGAAGGTGGGACAGACGGTTTCTCGCAACAGCATGCTTCATTCCCTGGTGGATGCCTTATATTCCCGCAGTGAGGTGGATTTTCAACGGGGTAATTTTAGGGTAAAGGGTGATACGGTGGATATTTATCCTGCGTATGCCGATTCGGCCATTCGTGTTGTGTTTTGGGGTGATGAAATTGAAGAAATAGCTGGTTTCGACCCGCTCACAGGCCATACCATAAATACAATGGAGGAGGTGGTGGTTTATCCTGCCAACATTTTTGTAACAACCAAGTCACGAATGCAGGCCGCTATACACCACATTCAGGATGATTTAGTGAAGCAGGTAGAGTATTTTAAGGAGATAGGCAAACCACTGGAGGCAAAGCGGATTCTGGAGCGGGTGGAGTACGATATGGAGATGATGCGTGAACTGGGCTATTGTCCGGGAATAGAGAATTATTCACGTTATTTTGACGGACGGCAGCCCGGAACACGCCCTTTCTGCCTGCTGGACTATTTTCCTGATGATTTTCTTACCATATTGGATGAGAGCCATGTGACCATCCCTCAAATCAGAGCTATGTACGGGGGTGACAATTCACGCAAAACAACCCTGGTGGAGTACGGTTTTCGACTGCCTGCTGCCATAGATAACCGTCCGTTAAAATTTGAGGAATTCGAAAACCTGACCGGGCAAACGGTGTATGTAAGTGCCACCCCGGCTGATTACGAGCTGGAGAAATGCGAAGGAGTGGTGGTGGAGCAGATTATCAGGCCCACAGGGCTGCTTGATCCTATTATTGATGTGCGACCCAGCGCCAACCAGATTGACGATTTGATGCATGAGATTAACCTTCGTACGGAACGCAACGAGCGGGTACTGGTGACCACTCTAACTAAACGTATGGCGGAAGAACTTTCGAAATACCTGTTGAACATGGGTGTAAAAAACAGGTATATTCATTCCGATGTGGATACTATGGAGAGGGTGGAGATTATGGAGCAGCTGCGAAAAGGTGAATTTGACGTACTGGTGGGTATAAACCTGCTTCGTGAGGGACTTGATTTGCCAGAGGTGTCATTGGTGGCTATTCTCGATGCCGATAAGGAAGGGTTTCTGAGATCAGAACGCTCACTCACACAAACTGCAGGTCGTGCTGCCCGTAACCTGAATGGCATGGTTATTATGTATGCAGATAAAATAACCAATTCTATGCAGCGTACCATTGACTCGACAAATTACAGGCGCGAGAAGCAGATGAAGTTCAACATCGAAAATAATATTACACCTACTCAAATTGTAAAACCTACCCGTGAAATTATCGGGTATGAGTTCAGGGGAGGCAGGAAACCGGCTGGTTATGGTGATACAGGATTGCCTGATGTGGCTGCTGACCCTGTAGTGCAGTATATGAGCATTGAAGGACTGGAGAAGACCATTGAGAAGACCAGAAAACAAATGAAAGCCGCTGCCAAAGAACTTGATTTCATTGAGGCTGCCCGATTGCGAGATGAAATGTTTGCTTTCGAGCGACTGCTGAATGAAAAGAAGAATCAGGCAGTTAATCAAAAGTAAGGATGGATGTATTTTCTTTTTTTTTAATGTTTAATCCTTATCAGAACATTGCTGCATTTAATGCTGTTATGAGCTTTCTAAAACCTACCTGTTTTCTGTTGAATATTATATTTTAACTCTCATTCTTTTCTTTTTTATTTTTTTTACTGCATCAACTTTCTGCTAATATTCTGTTTTTCAAGATCAGGGGAATAGGAAATGATTATTTCATAATTTTATAAACAATCCTATTTCTATGATATTCAGTGGAAGAGGTTACCTGAAGACATTTTTTATTCACACCATGTGGATTAATTTATTTGCTGTATATTTTGCTTCCATTGAATAAAATGTACTTTTATCCTGAAATTGTAAAAGAAATGGAAGTTTCTATAAAGCAAATTGGGAATAAAGTAAAAACCATTTTAATCAGACCAGCATCTTTTTGGAAAAGTGAAAGATTGGAACCAACTGGTATGCAACAATTGTTTACCGGATATTTTCTGCCTCTTGTTCTCCTGTCAGGTGTTGCAGAATTTACCGGGCAGTTGATAAGGGGAGCCGGTTTTTACCTGATGTATCCTTTAATGCGGGGCATGCGGGAAATAATTCTGTATCTTTTGATGTACATTGTATCTGTATTTCTTGCCAATCAGCTTATAAAGGCTTTTGGTGGGAAAAGGGATTTGTATGCTGTTCGAAGACTGGTAGGCTTCAGTATGTTACCGATTTTATTGGTTTCCTTCCTAACCAATTTGTTCCCGTTCTTATATGTGCTTGAAATATTGGGGTTCTATAGCTTCTTTATTTTTATGACCGGTGCGGAAGAATTGTTAATTTTTCCTGACAACAAAAAGAGCCGGTATATTCTGATTACATTGTTTTCAAACTTTTTTGTTTTCAGCTTTCTGAGTATATTTCTTTCCAGGCTGGTAACTTCATTTATTTAATTTTTTTTCTCTATTCTTTTTACTGTGTAACTTTTTTCTTTTTTTCTTATACTTTCATTCCCATAGTGCAATTTTCCTTTTTCCTTCTTACTTTTGCTTTTAAACTTTGAAATTTATACTTTAAATTTTTGTACTCATATCGTGGCACATCCGAAGACAAATATTAATATTAAAAATAAGAAAGCTTCTTTTGAATACGAACTGGTGGATAAGCTTGTGGCAGGTATGCAACTCGCTGGTACGGAAATTAAATCCATTCGTAACGGTAAAGTTAGCATGAACGATGCTTATTGTCAGTTTTTTGGGGGAGAATTGTTTGTGAGAAATCTTCATATATCGGAATATGAGATGGGAAATATTAACAACCATCCGGCTAAACGTGACAGAAAATTATTATTGACAAAAAAGGAACTTAACAAGCTGGAGCGAAAGCTGAAGGAATCAGGATTTACCATCGTTCCCACCCGGATGTTTATTAACGACAGAGGACTGGCTAAACTTGAAATTGCACTGGCGCGTGGAAAAAAATTATACGATAAACGTGAAACCTTGAAACAGAAGGATTCCAAAAGGGAAATGGAACGGATGATGAAGCATTAATAGTGGTTGCTCATTATGAGCTCACCTTAACTTTCTCCGGAATCAATTGCATTAGACGCTACCTTATCAGAACTTTGGTTAGCCGTGGATGGATCTAGCTGGAATAAGAAGGTCGGGAAGAAAAAGTTTAATAATGAGATTGTATTTTTACCTAATTTTATTTGCTTTAACAGCAGATATCTTTTTCGACTGTTAAAGCGAAGATTTCGTATAAAGCAATTTCAACCAAATAATTAAGCTATCACCATATTTTCCATCGGAATGATTTTATCACCTTTATACTTCAGTAATAAGTTGGCTACAGCCAGTGTGTCTTTTTCGCAATAACGCACTATGCGTTCAATATCTTTTTCCTCCCAAAAGATCTGGGCAACCTGGCTGCCATCGATATCGTCTTTAGGTGTGGGAATATTAAAGAGCTCACACATGAGCGATAAGGAAGTATAATGTTTGTAATCACCAAATTTCCAGAGTTGTAAAGTATCAATTAACTGATCTTTAATCTCCCAGGGTTTTGAGCCGGCAATATCGAATAGTTTTGGAAGTTGCAAATTATTAACCAATGCCCTTCGGGCAATATAGGGGTAATCAAATTCCTGACCATTGTGTGCGCACAACCTTCGTTTTCCGACCTTTGTAAATGCATCCAGTGCATTGAAGAATTCCTGAAGCAATGTTTTCTCATCTTCATTAAAAAACGATTTTACACGGAAGAAAAGATCTCCGTTTTTTTGGGTGACATATCCTGCCGAAATACAGATGATGCGACCGAATTCGGCATAAATACCCGCTCGGTTATATAGAACTTCCACAGGTTCATCGTTATTAATCTGGAATCTCATTTTATGCTCCCAGAGCTGTTTCCACTTCTCGTTTAAGCCATTATATTCAGAGGCTAAAGGTACCGTTTCAATGTCGAGGAAAATGATTTCTTCAATGGAAATGTTATCCAGCATGTTGCTTATTTTAAAGTATGATTGATATGGTTTGTAAGAATATTTATGGCAATCTGGTTCATTCCACCCTGTGGTATGATGATATCTGCATATTTTTTCGAAGGTTCAATAAATTGCAGATGGCTGGGTCTGACGGTTTTTTCATAACGATCGAGTACCTGATTCACATTTCGTCCGCGTTCATTAATGTCGCGTCTGATAACACGAGAGAGACGCACATCGGAATCGCAGTCAACAAATACCTTTATATCCATTAATTCCCGCAGTTTTTTGTTGGTGAGAATTAATATTCCTTCAATAATCAGAACATCACGTGGTTCTACCTGGCGTGTTTGTTTCTGGCGGGTGCAGGTGATAAATGAATAAACCGGTTCTTCCACGGCATTTCCACTTTTTAAAATCTTTACATGGTCAATCAGCAAATCAAATTCAATCGATTCTGGATGGTCGAAATTTTTGGCATTTCGATCCTCCAGACATAAATTGCTGTGGTCGTAGTAATAAGAATCCTGAGAAATAATTGATACTTCTTCTGCAAAAAACTGTTCTGCTATTTTCCGAACCACAGTTGTTTTGCCAGATCCAGTGCCCCCGGCTATGCCTATTATAAGCATTTCGCTTTTAAGATTATTGTTAATATTGGCTGAATTTAAAGTTTTTGCTTAAATTGCTGGCTGGAAAACATTAATTTCACAGCCGAAAAACGAAGGTACAAAAATTCATTGCGATATGATTAATCACGTAGTACTTTTTAAACTGAAAGATTATCCGAAGGAAGAAAAGGTTCAAATCATAAATGAACTTAAAGGTTTACTGGAAGGTTTGCAGCAAAAAATCTTTGAAGTAAAATTTATTGAAGTAGGGGTAAATTACGAACTCGACGCTAAAAGTTATGATCTTTCCCTTATTTCCTATTTTGAATCAGTAAAAGATCTCGATGCATACCGGGTTCATCCCGAACATATGAAGGTCGTGGAGCGTATTAAAGAAACTACGGTTGACCGTGCAGCAGTAGATTATTATTTCAGTTGAATTCAAATACCATCTGATTTAAAATTAATTATTCATCGGAATATAAAATAATCATTTATGCCCGGCTTATATCCATTAAAATTTAAACCCTTTTATCTTGAAAAGATCTGGGGAGGCAACCGTATAAAAACTATTTTGGGAAAGGATTTTGGTAATTTGCCCAATTGTGGTGAAAGTTGGGAAATATCAGCGGTTGAAGGGTATATTTCAGAAGTAAGTAACGGTTTTCTGGAAGGAAATTCTATTACTGAATTGATTGAAGTTTATATGGGTGATCTGGTGGGCGATAAGATTTATAAAAAGTTTGGTATCGAATTTCCGTTGTTATTTAAATTTATCGATACCAATAAAGATCTTTCAATTCAAGTACATCCTGGTGATGAACTGGCAAAAAAAAGGCATAATGCCTATGGCAAAACTGAAATGTGGTATGTGATACACACCGAAAAGGGAGCTTTGATAAATTCTGGGTTTAGCCGACCGGTAAACAGGGAATTATACATTGAATTGCTGGAACAGGGAAAACTTACAGATATATTGCATTACGATGAAGTGGATCCGGGAGATGTATTTTTTATTCCTGCCGGCAGGGTTCATGCTATTGGAAAAGGAGTTATGCTGGCCGAAATTCAGCAGACATCAGATGTAACCTACAGGATATTTGATTACAACAGGAAAGATGATAATAGGAATGAGCGTGAACTGCATACAGAGTTGGCTATCGATGCCATTGATTATAATTACCAGGAAGAATATAAAACGAAATATAATGTTGAAAAAAATGTTTCTTCCGAAATTATAAGTTGTGAATATTTTACCACCAATTTATTGGAGTTTAACCAAAAAGTGGAGAAGGATTATTATATGCTGGATTCTTTTATTGTGTATATGAACCTGGGTGGAAGTTTTAAAATTGAATTCGAAGAAGGTGAAGAGGTGATAGAAACAGGTGAAACGGTATTGATTCCTGCAAGCCTTGATTCATTCCATCTTACGCCGCTAAATGAGGAAACAAAAGTATTAGAGGTTTACATCAAATAAAAAAAGTTCCTGCCAGAACATAAATAACTTTCAGGATAAATTCTCCTATGGAAATAAAAGAGGCCCACTTTATAATTAGCAACTCAGATTTAGCAAAATGTCCAAAGCCTGATAAACCTGAATATGCATTTATCGGCCGGTCGAATGTTGGTAAGTCGTCTCTGATAAATATGCTTACAAATCGTAAGTCACTTGCAAAGATTTCAGGAAAACCGGGGAAAACTCAATTGATAAACCATTTTCTGATTAATAAGAATTGGTATTTAGTAGACTTACCCGGTTATGGATACGCAAAACCTGGAAGAAAGGAGAGCCGGAAGTGGGAGAAATTTATTCGTAAATACATTTTACTGCGTGAAAATCTTTTTTGTCTCTTTGTACTCATTGATTCAAGGCATGAACCTCAGGAGATTGATCTTGAATTTCTGGAATGGCTTGGGGTGAGTCAGGTTCCATTTGCTATTATCTTTACAAAAGCCGATAAGTTGAGGCCAGAAGAACTTGA
>JBEPWX010000089.1:0-9220 GCA_041642235.1 Mariniphaga sp. | reverse complement strand
GGTCTCACGACGCTGACAGGTTTCCATCAATCCCTATCTGCAGTAATGAAACGCTGTCAGGTCTCACGACGCTGACAGGTTTCAGAGTACGAAACTTTCGCCACGTAGATGAATTTCCTGCTAGGAATTATGGTTTGTCCATGATTGTTACCACGAAGATGAATTTCCCCTCCTTCCCAAGGAGGGGAAGGTTTTCGCCGTAGGGCTATAACAGGCGAAAACGGGGTGGTTAAAGAGCAGAGAGCAAAGGGCAAAGAGCAAAGAGCGTGGAGCATGAGGCTTTAGCCTTTTAAAAAATACATAATATTGTACAGTAGAAATTTTTTCTTTTAAAAATGGATGTTACTTTTGGCAAAAAATTTTCAAATGCAGACTCAAAACCTTTTCTTAAACAAACCATTTTTGTATATTATGGCAGTTGTACTGCTGTTTTCCTGCAGTACACCCCTTCAGGAAGTTACTTATCTGTATGGAACAGAAACCGGTATAACCGTACCGGGCGGTGAAAGACCTGAGGAATACCGCATTCGTTCAAACGACCAGCTTTTCATCCAGGTCATCAGCGACGACCCGCTGAATGCGGCCTTTTTAAACCTTACCCAAGGTAATATGGGTAATATGGGAAGCAATGCAAACAGCCTGGAGCTGGTTACCTTCCTGGTGGATGAGCAGGGGAACATTTCCTATCCGCAGCTGGGGGAAATACAGGTGGAAGGATTAACCACCGCTGAAGTGAGGGATATCATTCAGCAAAAGGTAAACAGCTACCTGGAAAGCGCCTCGGTGTTCGTAAAGCTGGTGAACCGTAACATTACCGTACTGGGGGAAGTCCGCAACCCCGGCCAGAAACTAATGGTGAAAAATCAGCTTACAATTTTTGAAGCCCTTGGCACAGCAGGCGACATTACCGATTACGGAAACCGCCAAAACGTGAAACTGATACGGGAACTGCCCGATGGAAAACACATTGCCAATATTAACCTTACCGATCCGGCCCTTATTGAATCTCCCTATTATTACATATTGCCGCATGATATCGTTTATGTGGAACACAGTACAAAAATTTACGGAGCAAAAAATTTACCCTATGCAGCCCCTTTAAGCATAACCGCTTCCGTGGTATCGTTAGGTTTGCTTATAGTTAATCTTTTTAATTAACCAAAACATGGAAATTCAAAACAACGGCCGCATCAACGGCACCTATACCGGAACCCACGAAGAGGATGACAGCATCGATTTAAAAAAAATAATATTTACCTTTTTAAGAAACTGGCACTGGTTTGTGTTGGCGGTGGCTCTTTCTGTTGGCGTGGCATACCTCTACAACGGTTATGCCGTTCCGGTTTATGAAGTCAATTCCTCTATTCTTATAGAGGAGGAAAACAACAAGCCGGCCATCGGAGGAGGAGGCTCAGGCATGTCGCAGAACATTTTTCAGGGGCTGGGGGGCATGAACAGCATGCAGAACATCTACAACCAGATGGTCATCCTTAATTCAACGCCAATCGTATCGCGTACCCTCGATGAACTGGATTTTGAAGTGAATTATTATACCGTAGGAAGAATAAAAGAATTGGAAAGCTACAGGGAAGTGCCTTTTACAGTGGTGTGGGACGAACAGCATCCCCAGCTGGTGGATGCCGGTTTTTACATTACCATTGAGCCCACCGGAAAAATCCATTTGTCGCTCGATGAAGAGGAAGTATCGGTTTACAGTTATCCGGAAGATGAAATCACAGGAAAACGATCGGCGTACTCCTTTTCAAAGGTTGTTGATCCGGGAACAAAAATTTCGACCGCTGAATTTTCCTTTACCATACTGCTGAATGAACATTTTAAGGCGGATGAACCCGGCGACTACATGTTCAGGTTCAATACCCGAAAAGCACTGGTGAAAGGCTATCGTAATAGTCTTCAGGTGGGGCTGAACGATAAGGAAACCTCCATTCTAACCCTCACCCTGCGGGGGTACAACGTTAAAAAATCGGCTGCTTTTCTTAACAAGCTCACCGAGATTTACCAGCTCGACAACCTGGAAAATAAAAATGAAAATGCCAACCGTACCGTTCAGTTCATTAATTCTCAGCTCGAAACCATTTCCGATTCGCTTAACGTTTCCGAAAACCGGATGGAATCGTTTCAAAGCGAGCACCAGGTACTCGATATTTCAATGCAGTCGCAGCAGCTTCTGGAGCAAATGCGGGAGCTGGACCAGGAAAAAGTGGCGCTTGAAACGCAAAACAATTATTACAATTACCTGAGTGATTACATACGTACCGGTAACAATACCGAATTGGAGACAATAATTGCCCCTTCGGCCATGGGAATCCAGGACCCGCTGCTGAACAGCCTGATTCTCCAGTTAAACGACCTGATTACCCAGAAGTCGAGCCAGACATCCATCCGCAGTGATTCACAGCATCCCATCATACTGAGGCTGAATGCACAGATTGAGACGGTTAAAAACTCGCTCCTGGAGAATGTCACCAACATTATCTCCCAATCGGACATGGCACTGGAGAACCTGAACCAGCGCATCCGCCGGTTTGATGCCGAAGTGCGCAGGCTGCCGGCCACCGAACGCAACTACGTTAACATTGAACGGAAATACAAGCTGAACAACGAAATTTATACCTTCCTGCTGCAGAAACTTTCGGAAGCACAAATCGCCAAAGCCTCAAACATTCCCGACAGCCAGGTCATCGAAGAGCCGCAGATGGTAGGGGAGGGACCCGTTGAACCCAAATACATGATGATTTATGCCATTGGCCTGCTTTTGGGCCTTGGCCTGCCGGCAGGAATCATTTTACTGGTGGAGTTCTTTAATACCAGCGTGGTTTCGCAGGAAGACATCGAAGCCCTTACCAGTTTCCCGGTAATCGGTCATGTGTTTCGTGCCGAAAACTCCAAGAGCCGGACACTGGTCCTCGACAACCCCAACTCACCGGCCAGTGAACCCTACCGTGCCATACGCACCAAGCTTAACCTGATTACAAAAGGAAAAGCCAAACCGGTGATTGCCGTTACATCCACCTTCCCGAACGAAGGAAAATCTTTCAATGCGGTTAACATTGCTTCTTCGTTTGCATTGCTTCGTAAAAAAACGGTGCTGCTCGATCTTGATCTCCGCAACTCAAAGCTAAAGCAGGAGTTTGGTCTGCATTCCGACATGGGGGTTGTTAATTACATTATCGGCAAAGCCGATCTTGACGAGATTACTTTTGCAACCAAACATCCTTATCTGAAGCTGATCCCTGCAGGTCCCATACCCCCCAACCCGGGAGAGATGCTTACCGATGCAAGGCTTCTGCAGTTGCTTGCTGAACTCAGAGAGATGTACGATGTAATCGTCATCGACACTGCACCGGTAGGTTATGTTGCCGACCTGTTCCATATGCACGATATGGTGGATTCAAACTTATTTATTGTGCGCCATAAACAAACCCATAAACTGGCACTTAAAATGGCCCTTGAGGAAGTACAGAAACATCAGTTGAATGGCGTAGGTATCATTGTAAACGACATCAAACTTGGAAAGAAGGGTTACAATTTTGGCGGAGGTTACGGATACGGCTATGGTTACGGTTATGGCTACGGTTACGGCTACGGACAGGATAACAAGAAAGGCAAATCCGGCGATTCTGGCGGCAGAAAGGTGTTGAACCCGGAGGAAGTGGCGTTCAGTGATCAGTAAGCGCAACCTTTCACCTGCTGACTTGGGCTCAGCAGGTGAATGGTTCCGGATACCGGTTCAGAGTTCTCTTAGTTTAAAGTTTAAGGTTTAAAGTTTAAAGAAGTACCTGGTACGCAGGAAGAAAGGGATTCCATTCTTATATGTTGTTGCAGACAAGAATGGAATCCTTCACGAACAGATTAGAGTTCATAGTTCCGGGTTCGGGGTTCGGGATTCCGGGCCTTGGGGAGTCGGATTTTCCTAAATCCGACATTCTCATTTTAAGGAGCAGGCGAGAGTTCCGTGTTTCGGGAAATTCACCTGCTGTCCGACCAGTTGGCGGATCAGCTGCCTGCCTGCCGGTAGGCAGGGAATATTAGAGTTCAAAGTTTCGGGTTCCGGGTTCCAGGTTTCCCGGATACTCACCTGCTGATTTGGGTTCAGCTGGTGAATATTTGAGATGCCCAATGACTAATGACCAATGACCAATGACCAATGACCAATGACCAATGACCAGTAACCAGTGACCAGTGACCAATGACCAATGACCAATGACCAATGACCGGCCAGTGCCCTGTTAAAGCCCCGAAAGTTATTCATCTTGAAGTTCGGTTGAATACCGAGGGGGGACTTAGTTGACGTTTATCTGTAAAACATCATATTTTAATTATTATTTGTAAATTCGCATAAAAGGATAGTTATGGCAAAGGTAGCCGGAATAGAATTTGAAAAAGACAGCAGAGGCGTTAATCGATATGTTCGGATTGACCTCAAAAAACATGGTAAGGAAATTGAACCTTTTCTGAAAAAACTGGACATTAATAGTGACATTCAATTTGAGGACGAGTGGTCAAACAGCCTGACTACAGAACAGTTCAGGAAAAAAATGCATTCACGGATAAAAAAATGGGGAGAGAAATAAAAATTGCATTTCATCCACCTGTAGTCGATTACCTTGAGCAGCTAACATTTACATTATATAAAAAAGGTTATTTTGGATATATAGACGCAGCAATAAACTATGTTGACAAAATGATTGATTTTATAAGTAAAAATATTAATACTCTTCCACATAAACAAGCTCCTGTATTTTTCGATGTTTATGGAAAAAATATGTATTATATTACATACCAACCAAATAAACAAACTACCTGGTACATATTCTTTATTGAAAATGACAACAGGTTCTTAATAAAGCATATAACTAACAATCACGTTTCAGGACATCTGTTTGATGATTATCCTTAATTTAATGCTTCCTGCAACCTTGTGTTTCGAGTTCCGGGATTTCGGGCTAATGACCAGTGAACAGTGACCAGTGACCAGTTCCAGGTTCAGAGTTCCGGGTTCCGGGAGGTTCACCTGCTGACTTAGGGTCAGCTGGTGAATAGTTGAGTTACAAGTACCGGTTCAGAGTTCCTGATTCCTTGTTTTGAATTCCGGTTTCCGGGCAAATAACCAGTTAAAGTGCAGCAAAAATCCTACTACCAGCAGGATGGCCAATTGAAGCGTAGCGAAAATCCTGCTTGCAGCAGGATGACCAGTGCCCTGTTAAGCCCCGAAGTCGAAGTGTAACGGAGTTCCGTGAAACGGAAGGGCGCAATCCCACAGCAGCGGGTGCAGCCCGCTGATTGGAAGCACCAGCCTCTTACCTTAGCTCTGAAGGAGCGCAATCACCCCCCATAGCTTTTCCAAAGTTCCAAACTTTGGAAAAGTTTAACCCTCAATCCCACATCAGACCATCAGGCATTCCTTCCAAACCTCATTTTTCTGAAACCTTATTTTAAAACCAACGTTCAGAGTTCCAGGTTCCAGGTTCCAGGTTCCTGGTTCCGAGTTTCGAGTTGTGGTTTCCGGGCTAATGACCAGTGACCAATGACCAGTTAACCAAGCAACAAGCAACAAGCAACAAGCAACAAGCAACAAGCAACAAGCACCCAGCTCCCAGTTCCAGACTTTTTTTTACTTTTGCCCCACTAAATCTTTACAATGAAATACTGTCTGTCAATACTGCTCCTGGCACTTGTCCTTTCAGCCACTTCCCAGCGGACCTTCCGCATTGAGTTGAGCAACTCCACTTTGGCGGCTGCCGATTCCGTTATGCCTTTCTGGCTTCAGGCCAACCGGCACGGGAAGGTGCAGCCGGCAGGCTCATGGCTGAACCTGAGCGATCTGTACCTGGGCCAATCGTGGCGCACCTCAGGCACCGCCCCTGATTACACCTGGGGAGCCAACGGGGTGGCAGGGTTTGGCGAACGCAGCTATTTCCAGCTTAACCAGGCCTTTGCCGGAGTGAGCTACAGGGGATGGGCACTGACAGCAGGCCTGTTTCACGACAGCACTTATTACAGCGGACTATCGACCACCAACGGCAACCTGGCACGCAGCCGGAATGCCCGTCCGCACCCCAGGCTCCGCTTTGCCACCCGTGGCTATAAGCCGGTGCCATTCCTTGATTCATGGCTCAGCTTCAGGGCTGAGTACGAGGAAGGGTTGCTTAACGATGAACGGTATGTCGAAGGGGCACACCTGCACCATAAATCATTTTACCTGAGGGTAAGCCTGCCGCGCCAGTGGGAGCTGGAAGGCGGACTGGAGCATTTTGTAATGTGGGGAGGAACCTCCCGCAATGAAAATATTGGCAGGCTGCCTGCCGGCCCGAAAGCATACCTGCATTATGTGCTTGGAAAATCGGGAAGTGATGAGTTCCCCCTGACCGACCGTCTTAATGTGGCAGGCAACCAGCTGGGGACCTACCAGTTCAGGGCATCAAAAATGTTTGCTGCCGGAAAGGCCACTTTTTACCTGAGCCATCCCTTCGAAGATTTGTCGGGCATGAACTGGCGCAACTGGCCCGACAACCTGCTGGGACTGCACTTCAGATTCAACGACAACAGCCGCCTAATTACCGGGGTGCTGTACGAGTTCACCAACACCCGTCAGCAAAGTATCCGCGGGGGGTGGGACCGCCAGGAGCCCGACAGCTATTACAACCACGGTGTCTATCGCAGCGGCTATACCTATGACGGGCAGATGATGGGCTCGCCGCTCTTCTTTCCTGTAGTCATCACCGACGGCATTGCCCGCGGCATCCGGTCGAACCAGCTGGTGGCCCACCACGTGGGCGTGCGGGGAATGCTAAGCGATCATCTTGCATGGAAAGGCATGCTCACCCGGGTGCAGCATGAAGGCGCTTATTTCAGTCCCTACAGCCCCGTGCAGCGGCAGCTGTCGGCACTGCTGGAAATAAATTATGCCAATCCACGTCTCCCTGTCGGACTGGGTCTCTCTGCTGCCGCCGACAATAACTCCGCCACCGGCCGGAACCTGGGGGTGATGTTCTCAGTTAGTAAGACGGTGATGTTCCGGTAGGCAGGTTCAGAGTCCAAAGTTCAGAGTTCAAAGTTCAGACTTGCGGATCCTAACGGCTCCGTAGGAGTCGGATATGGGTAGAATTGAGATACACCACCCGGCACCATCAACCTTATTTTTCTTAAACCTTATTTTCCAAACCGACTTTAGTAGCAGGCCCTCCCCCCATAGTCCCTGTCGCTGAGCAGGGCGACGGCCTAAAAAAGTTGTAAAGGTTTTGTCTTGTTTCCACAGCAGCAGAAACCCTTCCGAGCGACCATAAGAAAGGCGAAATTCTCGACCTGGTAATACAGTATGAAACCAGAATAAAAGGGAAATGGATAGCTGTTGTCAGATATGATTTTGCACATGGATTCTTTCACAGAGATATACTTCATCCCGATGGAGATCAGGAAAAAAAAGTAATTGAGACACCTGATTTAGATTTTGGATTTAAGTTTGCCTGACAGGATTTAGAAGACAGGTGGGAATGGTATAAAGAGCAATATTTGAAAAAGTTAAAAAATGACAAATAAAGAGCAAATAAAACGAGACATTGCTGTGGCATTTGATTTTATTGAGCAATTAATAGATAATCCAAATTTATTAGAAAAAATACCCGATAATTCTGCTGTTTCATTTATTGATAGTGAAAACCAAAAAATTGAGAAGCAATCCCCTTTATTACCTTCAAAAAAATTTGTAAAAGTTAAAAGACACTTCGAATTATTGTAAAGAAAATAATTTCAGGTTCCGAGTTCCGGGAGATTCACCTGCTGTCCGACCGATTGGCAGATCAGCTGGTGAATAGTTTCGGGTTTCAGGTTCCAGGTTAAAGGTTCCGTCTTTCTAATAACCAATGACCGCTGACCAGTGACCAGCAACCAGCAACCAGCAACCAGCAACCGCTGACCGCTGACCGCTGACCGCTGACCTCATTCCTCTATCACCACCACCTTCCTGTCGTACGTCCAGGCATAAAAATAGCCCTGGGCACCATTGGTGAAGCTGGAAACAGGATTGGAAGGGGCGGGGGAGCCCGGGCCGGCATTGACTGCTTCATTCAGGGTAGTGAAATATTGCCACGCCTGCCGGTCGATTGACATCAGTTCCACAATGGCCGTTTCTCCCTTCTCAAGGTAATACTGATTGTGCATCCTTACGTTTATTGCCTGTCCGTTAAAATCGGTGTCGTCGAATACTACAATATCGTTGGCGCGGTTGAAAAGATAACCGTTCTTATACATCCGGATGCGGTAATAGTTATTCTCACCCGCCGGATCATTTACTGCAACAATGAACCGGTATCCGGGACGAAAAATTTCATCGCCATCGTACCAGGTGTAGGTAACGGTGTCGATTTCCACCGGTGGCTTTACTTCCGTGACGGCCCTATAGGTTATGTTATCAATTGTTACCAGCAGGCTGAACTTATCGCCCGGATCGGCCTTTACCTGTTCCAGTTTGTACCGGCCATCTCCCGCAGAAAGGACCTGCGCCTGTGCGCCCTTACTGTTTTCCAGAATAACAAGGGCATCATCTGTCTTCTCCGCCGTCTCCGCCTCAAAGTAGCTGCCCGTTCGGGTAATAAAAACTGTCAGCACACCCTCAGGTGATGACAGGTCAGCCTGGATAACCACTGCCGGACTGGTTTCATTCAGATCCAGGTCGATTACCTCTTCGCATCCGGTAACCACCGCCAGGTACAACATTGTCAGAAAGATTAACTTTTTCATGTTACGTGTCTTTAAGGGTTCAAAATAGTTTAAAGTTCACATTTTAAAGAGGTTCCGGGTTCCGCGTTGATTTCACTGTTCACTTTTCATTGTTTACTTTTTACTTTTTACTGTTTACTGTTTACCGTTCACCCTTCACTGATTGCCACAGACGCAAAATCTTGCGTCTCTGCCCTCCGGCCCTCTGCTCAAAACCTGAACCGGTAGCTCAGCGAGGGAATGGCCTTGAACAGGGAAACTTTTACAGCCTCCATCTCCCCGGGGGTTTCCTTTTCACGGAACTTGATTATATAGGCATTCTCACGGGCATAGGCATTGTATACCGACAGGTGCCAGCTCGATTCAAATCCCTGTTGTTTCTTACCATGCAATATCAGCGACAGGTCGAGGCGGTGGTAGTCGGGCATCCGGAAACTGTTTCTTTCCGTATAGTAGCTTACCATTTTTCGTTCCACCATAT
>JBEPWX010000088.1:0-9278 GCA_041642235.1 Mariniphaga sp. | reverse complement strand
GCGCTGATACCTGCTTTTCTGAAGTGAACAAAGATTCGGGAATAGGTTTCTTGACTTATCTGCAGGATTATATCGATAAGCGTAAGCAAGAAATGCCTGAAGGCTCTTATACCACATCGCTTTTTAAAAAAGGTACATCAAAAATTTCTCAGAAAGTTGGAGAGGAGGCTGTTGAGACAATTATTGGAGCAATGGCAAATGATGATGAAAATTTTATTTATGAAACTGGTGATCTGTTATATCACCTGGTAGTTTTACTCTCACATAAAGGCTACAGACTTGAGGATGTAGTTGATGAATTGCGCAAGAGACATAAATCGAAATAATTATTTTATGTTATGAAACATAGTTTCATAACATAACTGTAAAACATCTTATATTTTCAGTCATTCTATGGGCTGTTTGCGATTAAGTTGGTAGCTTTGTATTAACTGCTAATTCAAAAAACTTCATCATGGAAACTGCAACAATATGTCCAACCAGTACCGCCACAATTCTGGCCTGCCAAAAAATTGCTAAATCTTTTAAGGAAAACATCTACGAGCTTTCGAGTATCCGGACAGAATGGGACCCGGAATTTGCTACTTCTTTGTATGTTTGGATAAATGATACCATTGAAAAGTTTTATGCCGATAATCTTGACAGCATTGAGGATAAAAGATACCGCGAATGGCATGAGGTGATGGTAGCAGGGATGCAAAGCCTAAAAGTTGTTCGTGCTTCAATGAAAGTAGACTTTAAAAATAACAAACCTTTCCTTAAAGAAATTTTTCAGAAATTGGGTTATAACGATTATTTCAGTGATGCAAAAAACGGTGATCATCTTAGCTTGTACAATTTGCTTGCAACATTCGTTGCCAACCTGGATGAAAATACCCGGAATATTATTTCCCGGAAAGGAATTCCTGATTCATTGTTTAATAAGATTTATGAGTCAGCCCGTCAGATTGAAGAATATAAGTGTTGCTTTGAAACCCTTGAAAATGAAAATGAGTTGAATACATATGGGTTAAAAGAAGTTTCGGAAATTTATGAAACTACGCAGGATATCTGTCGTATCGCAGCGGCTTATTATCAGTTTGATCCCATCCAGAGAGATAAATTTAATTTTTATAAAGTAATGGTAAATCTTTAAACTGCCTGATAATTTAGTATTTAAAAATAGTCTGCCGACATTAGCCGGCAGGCTGTTTTTAATAAATTATTTTCCTGTAAACAGAATATCTGCACCAATTGTTCCTGTGAGTTCTTCCAGGTAACCTTCCGATTCAGTATATTTCAATTTTTGCTGAGCTTTTTCAATGCGTTCATCTATTTGCATTTCTTTCACCAGTTCATGGTTGTTGGCATCGGCTTTGAAATCGTTTGAATACTTAAGCTGTTTTTTCAAAAATGTGATATCTTTTTGCTGTTTCAGCTCCAGCCTTTTGCGATACCAGTCCGATTGAAGTACATGATTCCGGTCGAATTCTTTTCTCAGTTCGGGATCATTTAAATCTTTGCCATTGTAATTTCCGTAAGCCATGATATGCAGAAGAATTTTCAAAGGAGGAATGGCTGCTTCAACGCTTCCTTCCTCAAAATAGCGAAGAGCAACCTTTTGCTGTGCCTCCACGATGTTTTTAATGCCATCGACAAAAGCTTCCATATCCTGCAACTCGGGTTTCAACATTTTTTCATTGAAAACAGCAAGCGGTTCATCAAACAATTTGTTCATACAGCGGAATGCAAAGTTTTTATTGATGCGGTATCCTAACCTGCTGGCCAGAATTTTTTCTCCTTTGTATTCGAAATCTTCCAGCTTTTCAAGGGAATTGTTTTGAATGAGCTGGTTGGCATCCCTGTCTTCCGGTTCCAGTCGTGCCCAAATTTCCGGTATTAGAATGCTGATGTCATGATCGAACCGGTTCTCCTGTCCGACATATCCAGCCGCTGAGCTGAAACCCTGGTATTCACAAAGAATATGAGAGAGTAGTGCGTTGTTTAAATCAGAAGTAGGAACCAGCATATTGAAGGGGCCTTTTGTAAGTGCTCCTTCTGAGCCCGCGCCTGTAGTTGAAGGTGATTTTCCGGTCAGACTGCAGATGAAGTCCATAAACAGTTCAGGAACTTCCTGGTAATGGATCGGATTGTAGACACTCAGCGGGCGGATGCCTTTTTCCCTGTCGGCAGGATTATTCCTGCGGCCGGGTAAGACGGCATTAACGGTAAAGTGAACAGGTTTATCGTTAGGGATTTTTCTGAACAGACGAACACCGGTTTCGGCCAGGTAAGAATCCTGGTTTTCATATCTGAAAAGGTTTCGTTGGAGGTATCGTGGATTATTTGTGGGGATACCATTAACTATGCGGGTATGTGACGGTGAAACAAAATAATCTTCTTTATTGCTGTCAACTACTTTTTTTATCAGATTTTTTACCGGCTGGGTGTATTTATCGAACTGGATGGTATTTTCGAACAGTTCGACGGCATTTTGACGTGTCAGTGGTTCATAATTCGTAAGAAAAGTGTTCTCGCGAACAATGTCTTCCTCTGCTTCCTTGTCGTATCCCCTGATGATGGCTTCATCGGGCCTCTGGAACAGGTAACTTTCACAATTTGTAAGCAACTTAACACTTTTGTTTTTATATTCCGGATTCAGGTTGTTCAGCCGGCTGGCAGGAAGTGTTATTGAAGCA
This sequence comes from Mariniphaga sp., assembly GCA_041642235.1. Lineage (GTDB taxonomy): Bacteria > Bacteroidota > Bacteroidia > Bacteroidales > Prolixibacteraceae > Mariniphaga. The sequence goes on along the minus strand of JBEPWX010000088.1, from coordinate 6,600 downwards.
GTAATGTCATCTTCTGTCTGAATTTTTTTGCTGGCGATAAAATCGGAACGTAGCTTATGCAGGAACCATTGCCCATCAGGATTAAACCCAATTCGAACATAACTGGCCATAATTTTATTGTGTTTGTATCGGAGCGCATTGCCTTTTCTTCCATTTACCAACTCAACATTAAGGTATTCCTTCCAGGATCCTTTATCAAGGTGCGAACGGTACATCCGTTTAATATATAATGCAAGCTGTTTAACATGCACTGGCAAGCTCAACAGGAAGTTGTTATATTCCTCGCTGTACTGGTCGGAAGGCGTCAGCAGCTTGACGGCAGACCCTAGTGTGCGGTGCGGACTTAAAAACGGTCTTGATGGGCGGGCATCAGGCCTGATGTTTTTCCACCGGTTTGAATAATCGTAGTTGATTAGCATATCCGCCATATTTGAGTCTTCCTCAAGGTCCTGGATGTAAAACGCACCGTATTTGATGGCATTTTGCATCGATTTTGAAATTTCTGATTTGCCTCCACCAGAAACTGTACTGGGTTTGTGACAAAATACGCCCTCGGGAGCAGTATCCACAATACGCCATAACTGTTGCTCAGGATGTTTCAACAGTTGAAATTTATGGCCCGTCGGATGCACGTATATTTTTTCGGGAGACAAGTTCAATGAATGCAGATTACCTTCATGCACCCATTCTACCGTGCCCTTTTCAATATCGATATCGGCATGTTCATGGATATAAATAATATTGGGATATTTTTTATCTACAGCATAATTTTCGGGCATTATATTAATTTTCCCATCCAGAAGTTTTTTAACTTCTTTAAAAGAATAGCGATTATTGAATTTTTCTGAAAAAGGTTGTCCGAAAATATTGTCGCCCATATTACCACAGGGGAATGCAATGGCTCCACCAGCATGTTCTTCCTCTACTAGTCCGTAAAGGTTTGCTGAATAGCTTATCTGTGTTTTAATTTCCTTTTTAGAGTATCCGAAGTAGTTGTCGGCAATTAAAGTTACTACAACACCCCGCTCATCACGGCATGTCATTTTAAATGCGCCCCCGTCGTTATACAGTTCATTTTCATCAGTCCAGCACATTCCGTCATTTCGCTGCCTTTCCGTGGCATCGTTGTAATGTGGCAACCCGACATCTTTCTTTTTCAATTTTGTCAATTGTGGAGCAAGTATAATGCAGCCTGTATGTCCGGTCCAGTGTTCAATGTCAAGAGCAGCATCCTTTTCAGCCAGATTATGGTCGCCTGCATTGCCAAAAATGGTTTCCACAAAGTCGAGGTTGCTTACAAGACTTCCGGGGGCAAAAAAACGGATTTCCATGCTTTTTTTGCTTATAACTCCTTTCACTTCAGGGCATACCGTTGGCCGGAGCAACAGGGATACCATAATTTTTGCCTGCTTTTCCTGGTTGGCTGTAAACGGGAGAACATTTATATCGTCGGAAGGGTGAAGTGCCTCATGCAGCAAGTGTGCGAAGGCAATCTTTGGGACTTCCTTTTTATCAAGTGCCACAGGTAATCCCCCCTCAACAATGTGAAAGGTTCCCTTGGTGGTTCGCTTATCGGCAGCAGGGTTATTAAGAATCCCTTGTCGAAGGCGGTATGAGTTTAAAAGAGGTGTTTTAAATGATTTTCCGTTGGGTGGAAGGCTCACTTCACGGGCCATACCTGGTTGGTTCAATACAAAGGTGGTATCGGGTAGCCTGCAGGTCTTATCAAACTTCAGATCCTTTAAATAATCATTAATAAAATTTTGAATACGTGTATCTACTGGAGAAAGATGCCCCGCCAGCAGCCTCGATTTTTCACGGAAGCTGCTTATTAATCCTTCGGTAAGAGATACAAATCTTGCACTTGCAAGTTTTTCTTCCTCTTCGGTTTCTCCTGTAAATAGAGGTTGCCCGAGCGCTGCAAGCTGGAGGTTAATGTATTGGATCATCTCCCTCCGATCTTTTTTCCTGGCTTTTCTTCTATAATCCTCACTGTGTTTCATAGCATTACATTTATCTGTGCAATAGCTAAATTACGAAATTACAGGGAGAATCTCTCCGGAAATTGAAGTGATATCTTGTATCTATTCTTGCTTAACGGGCGTAAATCCCTCTGGTATTAGCGATTCAGAAGGCTGGTAGGGAAATACATCCACAATGGTGCTTACAGCCAGCGATGATATTACATAAGGAATTACCATAAATGACAGGCTTTCATCGAGCCTGGTAAGCGCCTCCTGGATGTCGTCGGCCATTATAAGGTATTGGGTACGTAATTTTTTCTCTTTGCCTGCATCTTCATCGATGGTAACTAAATTAATGGTTGCTTTAAACCACCATTCCCCGTTTTCATAAGGAAACACTTCAGCTATTCGTGATTTTTTTATATCGGTTACTGTGAATTCTCCTTTTACCATTTCTTGCATTTGACGGGTAATGCGGGTTTCAGCATCGGTAAATGAGACAGCATCAAGTAAGAAATTTTCGGTTACAGTTTGTTCTTTTCCACTTTCTGTAACTTTCACATATTTAACTTTACATTCAAACCAGACTTGCATATTTTGTTGTTATTAATGAAAGGGCAAAAATAATAATACATCAGGTTTAGCATCTTTAAAATGTAAGGGAATTCATTTAAGTTATCAACAAAGAAAGGTTCGCCAGAAATGGCGAACCTTTACGGACTACAACAGACTAAAACGGATTGCGAATTAATTTTTTAAAGTTAATTATAAGCACTCTCTCCATGTTCGTATATGTCGAGGCCTTCTTCTTCTATCCGGCGCGATACACGCAGACCAATGGTGACCTTTATGGTTTTAAAAAGTATCATTCCCAGGCCAAATGCCCATGCAAAAATGGCAGCTACTCCAATCAGCTGGGATAGGAGCAGGCTGCTGCCTCCTCCATAAAACAAGCCTCCCTGTGTTGCAAATAATCCCACCGCCAAAGTGCCGAATGCTCCATTTACTCCATGCACCGAAACAGCACCAACAGGATCGTCAATTTTTAATTTCTGATCAATGATTTCCACGCTGAAAACCAGGATGATTCCAGCCACCATGCCTATGATAAGGGCTCCTCCGGGGCTTACAATATCACACCCTGCAGTTATTGCAACAAGTCCAGCGAGGGCGCCGTTTAAAGCCAGTGACAATGCCGGCCGTTTGTATCGCCACCATGAAACCAATAGCGCCGTAACAGCACCGCCAGCAGCCGCAAGGTTTGTAGTAAGAACAATATGGGCAATTGCCAGCGTATTGTCGTTTCCTGCTGCACCCAGCTGCGAGCCGGGGTTAAACCCAAACCAACCAAACCACAGTATGAATACTCCCAGGGCAGCAAAGGTCAGATTGTGACCGGGTATGGCTTTGACTTTCCCATTATCATATTTTCCTGCCCTGGGCCCTAAAACAATAGCTCCTGCAAGGCCAACCCATGCTCCAACAGAATGAACCAACGTGGAGCCTGCAAAATCAAGGAACCCCAGCTGATCGAGCCAGCCGCCTCCCCATTTCCAATGCCCTGAAATCGGGTATATGAAAACGGTGATTACGATTGTAAAAATCAGATAAGAATTAAATTTGGTACGTTCAGCGACTGCTCCTGAGACTATAGTTGCTGCTGTAGCAGCAAATACTGTCTGAAACATCAGGTCGGTTTTATTGGCATAATCACCAATGCCATTATCATTAAAAAACAGGTTAGGAATTCCTATGAATCCCCAAAGTGAGTCACCATACATTATTGAGTAGCCAACAACCCAGAACAGGATAGATCCTATTGAAAAATCCATCAGATTTTTTGTGAGAATGTTGGCTGTATTTTTCGAACGTGTAAAACCCGCTTCAACCATTGCAAATCCAGGTTGCATAAACATTACAAGAAAGGTAGCAACCAAAACCCATATATTGTTAATCGAAATAGAAAGTTCTTCCATGATAAATACTTTTTAAAGTCTTATTACTCTTCTTTCCCTTTGATGTACAGAGATTCATCACCTTTTTCACCAGTTCTGATCCGGTAGGATTCCTCAATGGGAATGATGAAAATTTTTCCATCGCCAATTTCTCCGGTACGGGAAGAATTAAGTATGGCATTTACCGTTTTATCCACATTTTTATCTCGTACAATTATTGAAAGTTTAGTACGTTCAATAGTGCTGGTATCATATACCACTCCCCGGTAAACACGTCCCTCGCGGGCCTGGCCAACGCCACGGACATCCCAGTAGGAGAAGAATTCTATTCCGGCCTCACGTAAGGCTTCCCAAACTTCTTCAAACTTGGTTTTGCGGATAATTGCTTCAATCTTTTTCATTGTGTCTGTTTTTTATTGTTATTTATAAAGAAATTCCTACCACAATGTGAAACTGTTCAGAGGAAGGATTAAGTATAGCTGCTCCTGAAACTGGTAGCGAAAAGGTGTCGGATATGATCAGCTCTTTAGAGACGCCGATGCCAATGTTGCAAATATTGAATTCGCCATCAACAGTATAGGCCCCATCTCCGCCACCCAGAAAAAGATTTACCGGACCTGCAGCATACCCTGCTTCCATATAAATGTCACCTTCTCCGTTGTTCATCATGTAAGCACCAAAAAGAGAAAAACCTCCTGCTCCAATTCCTACCATTGGTTCGACGTAATGTGATTCACCAGTCAGCCAGCTTGAGCCGGAACCCGGAAAGAAATAGTCGGTTACAGTTAATGATAACGAGGCATTTTCTCCTAATGTCAACTCATAGCTTGCATACAAATCGGCTTCTGCTGCTTCATCAACCGATGCATTGTATGAACCCCAGGCCCCAATAGCCAGGCCACCAGTGCTAAATTCCACAGACGGCTGGAAAGCAGGCCCTGAACCAAATTTTGTACCTCTCCATACATAGCTGCTGAAAATATCGAGATTCGTAATCCAATTTTGTGCATACAACTTTTGAGTAAACAAAAGCAATAAAAGGAGGCTGTTGGCAATAAAAAGGAAAATGATTTTTTTGATTTTAAATTTAGTTTTGAATTGCATTTCTATTTTTTTGTTTTGATTAGATTATTATTTATACCCCATAAAAATATGAGGTTGATCTTTTTATTTTGTATATAATTATGTAGCATACCCTATTTTATTAGGCATTTGATTCAAAAATGAAGTTAAAATTTGAGTATACCCCCTTTTATTGGGAGGTAATATATTAAATTAACAAAAATTTAAGTTTAGGTCCTTTAATTTATCAAATTGTCATTTATTATTATTTTAACAAAGATAAATGATTGCCCATATGTACTTTAATGTGCAATTAGGTAAAAAATGTGTATCAGGGTTGCAGTATTTTAAACGATTTGCCGGATTATTCAGATAAGAATAACAATTGAATTGGAACAGACAACTTCTAATCCAGAGCAGGAAGAATCAATGACATAGGAAGTTTTAAATCATGCTTAAAAACAGAAAGAAAATATAGATGTAAATTAGAAAACATTCTCCAAAACCTATTTCAGCCGATATTCATTTTAATGTAAATCGAAATACAGTGGTTTGGTTAAATTAAGAAGAGATTTTACACAACTTGATTAATTCTGTACTAAGTTTCAGACCGGGGGTATTTAGGTTTAACAGAAATCATTTCGCCCCTGATGTTCTCTTTTGATCGGGTGTATAAAACAAAAGGTTCCCTCTGGTTTAGTTTTGTTTTTTCCAGTGAAAAATGGAATGTGACTTTTTCTCCGGGAGCAATTGCTGGTTTATTTGACTGATGAAGCGGAATTTCAGTAATTATATTATTGTTTTGCATGATTACCAGTACTGGTTCAGAAACATGTCTGGTATAAATTGTATGTCTGGTTGTATTGTGCAACTCGATTTTAAAAGAATAAGTACCGTTTTGAAGTTCAGGTTTATGAGGTATAATTTTCAGTCCGGTTAATGATTGAAATTTTTCAATAATAATATAACCTTTCATTTCTCCGGTTACCATACGGGTAAGAAAAGGCGGATCCATATGTCGCGGTTGTATTGCAAATAAAGATTCCCCTTGAGCATATTTTTCTTCATTCCACAAATCGTACTGGCTATAACGGTATTCGGGAGTTGAAAGATGAACGGCTGAATCACCGGTATAAAAAATATAATTGCTAACAGCAGCATAATTATTAAAGAATCCCACCTTCCTTCCTTCGGCCATTTTTTTAATCTCCAGAGCTGAGGCTTCACGCTGGTAAAATGTTATTTTTGTATGGCCAACATTGGGAATTGCATCAATAGCCAGATAGATTCTGAAAAGCATCAATAAAATAATGACAGGCAGACCCAATCGTTTGAACCATAACTTTATTCCTGAATCTTTTTTAATTAAATGATAGGTGACAATCATAAGCATTGGCATGATTGCTGCAGTCCAGTGTGCTTCAATTCGATTTTTAAAACTGAATAGAAAAAAGATGATGTAGAAACCTGCAATATTCACAAGAAGTGCACGGTCAAATTCATTTTTTATTCTGAATTTGGAAAGTTTCCAAAATAATAAAACTCCAGTTAATGGCCCTGCCATTATCAACTGGTTGAGCAGGTAATCGGTTACATGTTTTAATCGGAAAGGTTTTGCA
>JBEPWX010000087.1:0-9281 GCA_041642235.1 Mariniphaga sp. | reverse complement strand
GGTCTACTCGCTGTTTCTTTTCTCAAAGAAGCCATAACTTCTTCTAATCTTCGCTGCATTTCTTCCAAAGATTGTTCGTCTGGTGATTCATATGCGCTTATGTACAATTTCATCTCTGCTTTCAAATCGCTATCCAATTCTGCTGCTCCCAAAATGCTATCCAACTTTGCTGCCGCCCAAATGCTATCAAGTTGCGCTAATCTCCTAAGGCTATCTATTTCTGCTTCCGCTTTCCAATTACTATTTGTCTCTGTTCCAGAAGAAATTACTTCTTCATCCTTTTTGGAACTCTCTTCTGTTATTTCCGTTTTTCCAACTTTAGGCTGCTCCCCGTCAGTGATTTCTTTTTGGCCTTTGCATGATACTATCAGTAATGTAACTAGCAAAAAACACAAATTACACAATCTTAGCACCCACTTGTATTTATTATATCTCATATCAAAATGAAAATTAGCTAAATACATTTTTCTATAATTAATACAAGTTACAAAATAAAGAGCAAAATAAGACATTTTGCTCTTTATCATTATTTCAGATTTCCTGTATTCTCATGTTTCAATAGATTGTAGGTGCAATACCTATGTTCAATCCCCAATAAGCTCATGCAGCCTGTATCTCAGCTAAAGTTTGGAAGAATTCAACTATTTCCCTGTTTAACATCTTCCACGAAATACTTACTGGGTTTAAATGCAGGTATGTTGTGTGCCGGAATAATAACTGTTGAATTTTTAGAAATATTCCTTGCTGTCTTTTCAGCCCTGTGTTTAATCTGGAAAGTTCCAAATCCTCTTAGATACACGTTTTTTCCTCCATTCAGGGAATCTTTTACAACTTCCATAAAAGTTTCAACAATTTTTAGAGCTTCATTTTTATTTACATCTGTACGGGAGGCAATTTTATTAACTACTTCTGCTTTGGTCATGGTTCATATAATTTTTGGTTATAAAAGAACCAAATATAGCTCTATTTATCTGGTACTCTCAGAAAAAACCATCCAATTTTTTTGTAAAATATTAGCAATCGCACTTTCATCAGATAATTCCAAAATATAAAATATACTCCCAAATACGGATCCTGTATCATTGGGAGAACTGCAAAAGAGACATACCATTCCAGTGTTTGCAAAGGATAATGAAAGCACCATCAGCCATCAGGAGTTTATTGAAACAGTGGCTCTGGTCACTGAGAAAATCTTTGGCGGAGAAACAATTTTAAAGCTTGCTGTGAGGGTTTCACATCCTATTAAAAAGAGAATTCCATCGGCAGTAGGTAAACCTGCAAAAGAGCTCCTGGAGCATGAAAAAACCCTTTGCTATGAGCGCATGGCATTTGCCATAGAGGTAATCTCCGTTAATGGTAATATTGCCTCAAATGCCCTTAATTTAACTGTAGGAGGAGCAAAAGCTTATAACCTTACAAACCTTCATTCACGCAAGGTTGAGGAGCATTTTAAACTGTTTATTGGGTTTCAAAACAGGGTATGCACAAACCTTTGTATCCAACTGATGGATTTAAGTCTGATGTGAAAGTGCGAACTGTTGCAGAACTGGCTAAGGCTGCATATAACCTGTTTGGAGAATTCAATGTCTACAAGAACATTGACACATTGAATAATCTGCCTGGAACAATGCTTTCTGAATCCCATTTTGCACAGATTATAGGAAGAGCCAGCTTTATCAGAACATGCCCTAAAAAGAAAAGAAGGATATACCGCAGTTCCCCCTGATGGATACTCAGGTAAAACTGGTGGTAAAGGATTATTACAGCGATGAATCATTCTGCAGGAACGATCTGGGAAACATTAACCTGTGGAAGCTGCTCAACCTGTTCACCGGAGCCAATAAGATGAGTTATATTGATAACTTCTTAGACAGAAATGTAGGTTGTCAGCAGTTTGTTAATGGTATTTATCAGGCTATCGGTGAGAATAAGCATCACTGGGTTTGTAAGCAAAAATAACCACTCTCAAAAGAGGGTGGTTATTTTAATCTTTGAAAGACTATAAATTTACTAAGCCCATTTTTCAACGAATCTTAAACAACTTGAAAAACCATTAAGGTTTCTTTTCCTCCAATCGTGCAAAATAACGTTTTCTGGCTTCTCCCGGATCAGCGCCAATTGCTATATAAATTGTTGTTTTTAAATTTATAACCACTGCTTGTAACTTTTCTAAATCCGGTGATTTAAAATTAGCATTTTTCTTATCATACATCATATTTCTCATTTGTGTTAAATTTTAAGCCGTTCTGATTAAATCACTTTTAAAATGACTTTTACTTTATTTGGAGCAACCGCATTATAATTAAAGAAATGACAAATCTTATTGTTTCCACTATTTAAAGTGAATTCTCGTTAAAAGACTTATTGTATATATTCTAAAGAAAAATAATTTAAGGATTGCATGTTGCATGTTGGTTACACAATAACTATACCAGTAAATTAAACCTACAGATACCTGCAAACTATTTCGTGACAGGATGGTGATAACGCTGTGGCCTGGTTTTACCATGTTTATTTTTAAGCAGAATTAAGTAATCAATTAATTTTAGGTACTTTCAAAATTTAATAAATCAAAAATTGATGAGGACTCTCGCTGGCTGGATTTTAAAGAAACAGGGATGGAAAATCACTGGTGATTATGACGGATTGAAAAAATCAGTCACAATCTTTGCTCCACATACAGCTCACATCGACTACTATTATGGGAAACTGGGTTTCACAGAACTTGGAGTTAAATTCAAATTTTTATCTAAAAAAGAGCTTTTCTTCTTTCCACTGAATCTAATCATGAGGGGTTTGGGTTCTATCCCTATCAGAGGTGTAAAAGGTCAAAATGCGATTTACCATGTAGTTGAAATGCTAAACGATACCGACGAATTGCATATTGTAGTTTCACCTGAAGGATGGATTAAAAAAATGACAAAGTGGAATAAAGGTTTTTTTTACATGGCACAGAAAGCTAAAGTCCCGATAGCTGTTGCAATACTTGATTATGAGAAAAAAGAAATGGGCGTAAAAAGTATTATTTATGACACTTCAGATTTCAAAACTGTATTGGCTGAAATTAAGACTGTTTATAAGAATGTAAAGGGCAAAAATCCTGAACAATTTGCAATCCATTCAGAATAAGTCCCAAGAAATAAAGATTGATTTTCCTTTTATCTAGAAGGCAATTGCAAATCGCAGTTGCCTTTTTTCATTTCTAAAACTTACAATTATGATAATAGACAACTCAAATGGCAGGCTTGCTGAAATAAAAGCATTTGCCAAAGAACATGACTTGCTGGAAAGTTTTCACAGAACTTGTTCCAGACTAGAAGAATACATAGCTAAAGGATACACCGTAACCCTTTACAGTGACTTTGCTCCCCTGTCAATGGAATTTTCCAATATGGAAAACGATAAACTCATTCTTTGCGGCGGCTTTATTTTTCATGGACCACATGATGGTTATGGAAGTGGAGCAGCACCAACATTTTCAGTATCTCTTTCTACAGATAAGAAAGCAGGATGGAGTATTCACACTTAGAACTTAAATTTATGACAACTAATAAAATTCAACAGGTAGCAGAGATAGAAATCTCTTACAAACCAATTATCAAACCTTCTGATATGGTTAAGATAAACTGCTCAGGTGATGCAGAAAAAATATTTCGCAGCATCTGGAATGATTCACTCTCTTACCGTGAGTCATTTTATGCACTCTATATGAACAGGGCAAACAAAGTTCTGGGTTACCAGCTTATTTCTATAGGAGGTATAACAGGAACTATTGTGGATGCAAGATTTATCTTTTAGGCAGCATTAAAAGCAAATGCAGTTTCAAATGGTTAAAAACGAATGAACAATAAAAGTTAAATTCAAACAAAATTTTAATAGACCTTCTCGAAATCAGTCCCTTAAACTGTAAGATCTTATAATTATATATCATGATTACAAACAACTCAAACGGTAGAATGAAAATGGGAACATCATATCATGAATTATGAAACATTTTTATCGTTACTTTTATTAGTAATTCCAAAAAGATACATAACTTGTTATATAATGCAACTGGATATGTATAAGGGGATAGTTCAGAAATTAATGGTGATCTTTATCTTCCATTCCGGGGTATTTATATGCCAATCACAGAATTTTTCAATTCATGATTCCATAAAAGAGTCGATGAATCGCATACCTTATGATCTCAAACCACAAGAATGGCAAAATATACAAAAGATGTGGAGCAAAAAAAGCCACCCGGTAAAGATTCAGCTTACAAATGATTCCATAGTATTTGGACAAATTCTTAATTATAATGATAATGAACTTATACTCTGGACTGATGTGCACTCATTTTTCAATCCTTATTATATTGACAGTGAATTGATAATACTCGATGGTGAATCTTTAAGGCATATATTCAAACATCCCGGATTTGATACGAAACGCAGTAAGAAGGGTATTCTCTGGGGGACAGTTATAGGGGCTGGAATTGGAACTGCATTAGTAATATTTGTTGGACAGGGGTGGATTCCATTTTATTATGCTTTGGTCCCGACTGCCTTGGGAACCGGAACGGGTTATTTAATTGACCTTGTGGGACGGTATAAATATGCCGGTGATTCAGAAATGCAAATTCTGACCTCTGACCGTGAAAAAGAAAAAATTACCATTTTCCCCGATGGGTTCCCTGAAGCTGTAAGTTACAAAAGTGGGTCAACCCGCCTGGATACAGCTGCTTTTCTGCTACTTACTTTTGATGCTGTTCTTGCAAAATCCCCTATTGTAAAAAAGATATTTCGTAAACCAGCCTTTAGCATTGCGGTTCAGCATGTTAAATCACTTGCCGCTTTTGATGACAACAACTCTTCAAACTATTTTGAGCCTTCATTTGGATTGTCTGCACGTTTTAATCTTTCAAAAAGGCTGTACACCGGATACAGTTTCAGAAACAACCAATATTATAAAACCGGCTGGGATTACCTTCCTGCCGTTTCAGGTTTTTCTGAATATTATAATCTGAAAAATAAGAATCACACGTTGTTTATTCAATATGCACTTCTCACTCCCGGCAAATACCTGACAAGAGGTTTTGAACTTACGGCTGGAATAGGAGCATCCTTAAACAAGCTTGATTTGCAGTTAAGTCAGGGGGAAATATATAACAGTTTACATGGATCTGGAGGCGAAAGCTACGAATATACCGATCTTTATTATGAATACATTGAAAAGGTCAGTCCGGGTTTGCTTTTACTGGCTGATTTGGGTTATTATTTTTCGAAAGCCGTATCCCTGAACATCACGTTGGAAAAATCCTTTATCAGGGATCTGGAAACGGAACAACAAACAGTTACAATTCCTCGGACAGGAGAATCAGTAACATTTGAATCCCAGAAAATAAATCCATCATCATTTAGCTATTCATTTGGTATCCGGTTGCATTTCTGACAGAGAAGAAAATTAATATCTGCTGAATTCATTGCATCTATATTCATATGAATTTTTATTCCCAATAAAATTTTTTGAATCAATTAATATTGAAAATGGCAAAAGACCTTAACCCTCATGAACCTCCTCTTTCTTCATTTTTTCCCCATTCAACCGCACAAAAAAAGGGCAACCCTGGGGGCACCCTCTTTTTGTTAAACCGGCAAAAGCAGGTTTTCCTGTGGGTAACGGATTATCATTATATCTTAACAGCCTCTGCCTGGCTTTTTTTTGGTTTTGAAAAAATGGAAATATTGGCAACAATTGCGGTAAAAAGGAGCATAAAATCCTGGATTACTCCAAAATTGACTGCTGCAGTAGTACCAATAAGAGCCCATAATGTTGGTATTATTACCAGATATTTCGAAGAATTTTTTCGTGCCAGCATTAAAAACCCAAAAGTAGTAATGGTAGTAGGACATGGTAATCCAAATGAAATGGTTTTTACCAATGAATCAACAAGTAAATAACAATAATCCCGCCTTGCGGTGTCCCTTCATCCGGGTAACTTATGTTCCCCGATTCCATTATTCCTGCCTTAAGCCATTTATCTATCATCCTTCTAACCACTCCATCATTAACCCTTTTGTCGAGAAACTCACGGAGAAAAACATGATTTATGCTCCCAAAGTAGTTCTTTATGTCCGCATCAATTATATAGTGCATCTTTTCAAAACTAACTTTATGAAACATCAGGTCGATAGCCTGATGTTGTGAACGTCCCGGCCGAAAACCATATGAAAACTCTTTAAATTCTTCTTCATATATTGGTTCTATGACCTTCCGAACACTTGACTGCAAAACCTTGTCTTCTATGGTCGGGATACCTAATGGACGTTGACTATGTTTGTCCTTTGGTATATACACCCGCCTTATGGCCGGGGCTCTGTAACGCCCGGACTTGAACCCTTGTAAAAGGGTTTCAAGCCTTTCGTTGAGCCCTTCCCCATAGTCCTGCCATGTTAATCCATCCACTCCCTTTGCACTTTGTTTGTTGAGGTGTTTGTAACTCTCAACTAACATCGAAAAATCGATGTAGTGATACAGGTTGTGCAGGGATTCCCCTCTGAACTTCCTCGCCCGTTCGGCTATCTGTAATTTTACTGTTGACACTTTAATCATGTTACTGTGTACATTCATGTTTCTAAACTACAGTTCTAACTACCGGCATCCTCCTGTCATCTCTGGCAGGATTTTCCCTTCCCTACTCACCGGCTTCCATCGGTCATGGTTTCCCGGATTTCAATCGGTACTATGGGGATGCTAAGACTGCCTTCGTCCTTCTCCTTTACTTCGGTTTCCCTCGTTAAGAATACCACCATCCGTCTGTCGCTTTTCTTGTCGCTGAATCAGGAGATACAGATGTCCTGTTCAACCCGGTTAATTGCTGTTGCGGTTAACCGTATTCCGCAAATTCCTGTGGAGACGGGAGGCTCTCCCGTGTTCCCGTGCTTCCCTGTTCTGTCTGTGATGTGTCCTCGGACCCCGACCAGACCTTGGCATCTTGCCGTTTACGATGCTTTTGGTGTTGACCCAACTTGCATGAACAATTGAGTCTCTGGTGTTTCAAACCTTTCGTGGCTCTATAACACACCTTTAACAGTCACTGTCTACGCTTCGTGCCACCATTTCTAATGACTACGTAAGACTCGCTTCCGGTGGCTGGATAAACCTTGCCGGACAGGATTGGTTACCTGTTGGGAAACTTAGAGGTGTTTCATCAATTTTATATTTGTTCGCCCTTAAATCCCCACCTCACGGATTTTGCACGGCGCAATCATGCTCATTTCATGTTATTTTATTTTTAAGATTAATCGATACATTACCAATACATTTTACTCTTTTTTTATCATAAAGGTTTCAAGTCCAATGTGAGTATCAAAAGGTAGGAATGCTACATAAGCCACAGAAAAGCAATTAGGACAGCATAGAGGGACAGGAAAAAGCAAGAAGGACAACCTACTGCCGAGATAACTGAGCTGCTTAAAAATGGCTCTATGAAGGTATTCATTGTGAAAATGCATGGGTTTCTCTTCCGCAATAATCCTTAAATCTTAATTTAATTTTCAAACTTTTGTAAATCCCTACCCCCATACACCCATATGTGCATGAATTAAATGAATGTAGAAAGATTTATAGTGGATACACAGGATTTATTCTTTTGTTGTAGAAGAGAGCTTGTAGTTATTGGTATGTATCGTTCTGTAGAATAACAGATATTCTTTTCTCTCAGGATAGAGGCTATACCACTCAACTCATATATTCTCTTTAAACTCCCTGTTAGAACCACTCACACATTTTAATATAAATAAACTTTAGCTGTGATTTTGTAGAATTCACCTCTTTCAAATTTCAAATGGTAATTTTCAAATTTAACTACAGAATTTTCTACAACATTCATTTTTGTTCTAAAATCAAGGGTGAAAATATTTATATCCATAACATGGTAGGGTAAAGTTCTTGTCCTGGATATATATTATATATTAATAACTTAAAGTATATGAAAAAGATTTTTATTATTCTTCCAGTATTTTTATTATCTGTTATTCTTTTTACTTCATGTGAGAAGGAAGAATCAGGAAAAGGAACAGTTAAACTATCTATTACAGATGCTCCAATTGATGCTGATGGAATAGAAGGAGTTTACATTACCGTTACTGAAGTGCATTACAATGTAGGCGGAGATAATTGGGAAGAATTCGTTCTTGATGAGCCTAAGGCATATAACCTTTTGGAACTTCAAAGAGGAGATTCTGAAATGATGGGAAGTTTTGAACTTGAAGCAGGAACTTATACCCAAATAAGATTATTGCTTGATGCTCCAGTTTCTGATGCAGGTCCTCAGTCAAATCCTGGATGTTATTTAAAAATGGAAGATGGAACAACAATAAACCTTTTTGTTCCCAGTGGCTCCCAAACAGGTTATAAGGCAATCGGTAATTTCGATGTACCTGTAAATGGTACTGTGGGAATAACAGCTGATTTTGATGCAAGAAAATCTGTAGTAAAGGCTGGTGAGTCGGGAAAATACCTTCTTAAGCCTACTATCCGTTTAATTGTCACCGAACAGGCAGGGCAGATTGCAGGACAGGCAAATAACCTTCCTGAAGGGACAAGTGTTGTAATCTATGCTTATGAAAACGGCAGTTATGAAGAAGCAGAAACAGCAACCCCAGCAGATGGAGAAAGCAGATTCCCCAGTGCAGTGACTAGTGACAAAGTAGATGAAAACAATGCATATCATCTGGCTTATCTTGCTCCTGGACTGTATGACCTGGTTATTGTTTCAACTGTTGAGGGTGAATTTACTGATGTTGTTGGAATAATTGAAGAGGTAGAATTAAAAAGTGAGGAAACAACAAATCTTTCTATTGATATCAATCAGTTATAGGTGTTATTTTAAAACAATGTTGGTTTCTTGAAAATTACATTCAAATTTTAAAAGGATGGTTCATTCGTGACCATCCTTTTTCCTTTCTGGAAGATACCATGGAAATACCTTCCATCAACGAAATATTGCCGCAAATGGATTAAATCTCACTCTAGGAGGCGTAAAAGCTTATAACCTCGCTTCATTCACGTAAATCTGAGGAGCATTTTAAACTGTTCATTGGATTCCAGAATAAGGTGTGCACCAACCTGTGCATCTCCACAGATGGATTTAAGTCTGAAGTAAAGGTCAGAACCATTGCAGAACTGGCTAAAGCTGCATATAACCTGTTTAGTGAGTTCAATGTCTACAAGAACATTGATACATTGAATAATCTGCCTGGAACAATGCTTTCTGAATCCCATTTTGCACAGATTAT
>JBEPWX010000086.1:0-9301 GCA_041642235.1 Mariniphaga sp. | reverse complement strand
GTTCCGCTTCACGATACAAAGTATGTAATTTCTGTTTTTCGAGAGCATTAAAAACAGAAAAAGGTAATCGTTTAATTTGTTCTTTGAGAATGTAATCATCTGCTCCCGCTTTCATACAATTCAATGCGATATCCTCGGTTTCGATACTGGAAAGAAGCAGAAAGGGAATGTGTTCAGGAGCTGCACGCACGAGTTCCAATAACCAAAGATTGTCATCATAAGATGGCAAACAATCTGCAATTACAATATGCGGATTGAAGGCTGAAAATTCCGATTGAAATTCAGCCCGATGGTTAACTGCCCGGTATGTAAAACCATTGACCTCCCCGCTTATCGCATGTACAGCATATTCAACATGCTCCTCCAACTCCGTTACGAACAGAATTCGAATGGCTTGATTTTTCACGTTCATCACAATCCATCAATTTTCATTAGGGCAAAAGTACCATTTTATCCTGTTTATTAATAGTCGGGATTCAGGCAGAAAATGTTTGATTTCTATTTAACTAACAAAAAAAACATAAAGTAAAACTTTCTTCTTTTCACATCTATTTATTTAAAAAACAAGATGTTTTAACCAATCCAATATTCATAATTTTATACATATTATCACTGTTTAGGTTACATATGAATCATTGGATTGCCATTTAGTAGATGTATTTTTTTTAACTTTTTAACAATTAGACAGGAACTTATTAAAATTATAAAAAAAATGATCCAGCAGATTTACATAAAAAATTCGTGAGTATGTAACCTACTAATAAGCTATCATTTGTTATAAATTAATCTTGAGGTACCTGCTTTAATGACAATTGTATACGTTTACGTGCGGCATCCACCTCTTTTACCTTTACTTTTATGTGTTGGTGAAGTTTTACAACTTCATTCGGATTTGAAATAAACCGGTCAGCAAGTTCTGAAATATGTATCAGCCCCGATTGTTTGATACCTATATCGACAAAGGCACCAAATTTGGTGATGTTATTCACTATTCCAGGTAAAACCATTCCTTCTTTCAAATCTCCTATTGAAAAAATTCCATCAGCAAATTCAAAAACTTTAATAGGCTTCCGGGGATCACGTCCCGGTTTTAAAAGTTCAGCTTTTATATCAACAAGAGTAGGTAATCCTTTTTCTGAAGTGATATACCTGTTGAGATCAATTTGCGAAACAAGCTTTTCATTTTGCACAAGTTCATTAACTCCGCAATTTAAGTCTGCAGCCATTTTCTGTACAATTGAATACGATTCAGGGTGTACAGCAGAATTATCCAACGGATTTTCACTGTCAGGTATCCGAAGGAAACCGGTGGCCTGTTCAAAAGCTTTAGGCCCCATACGTTGCACTTTTTTTAATTCCTCCCGTGAATGAAAAATTCCGTATTTCTTGCGGTATTCAATAATATTTTGGGCCAGTATTGGTCCCAGTCCTGAAATGTAGGTTAAAAGGTGTTTACTTGAAGTATTCAGATTAACACCAACAGAATTTACACATATTTCTACTACTGAATCAAGCGTGGTCTTTAATTTCTTTTGATCCACATCGTGTTGATATTGTCCAACTCCTATACTTTTTGGATCAATTTTCACCAGTTCTGCCAAAGGGTCCATTAATCTTCTTCCTATAGAGACTGCTCCGCGTACAGTCACATCATACTGAGGAAATTCCTGTCGTGCCACCGGAGAGGCGGAATAAACTGAGGCGCCGTCTTCGCTAACTACATAAACTCTTATTTCCCTGTTGTAGCGCAGGTTCTTCACAAATGTCTCTGTTTCCCGGCTGGCCGTTCCATTACCTATGGCTATTGCATTAATTTGGTATATTTCAACCATTGATGTGAGTTTTTTTGCAGCCATTTTTCTTTCATCCTGAGGTTTATGCGGATATATTGTTTCATTATGTAACAAATTTCCCTGCTCATCAAGGCATACCACCTTACAGCCAGTACGGTAGCCAGGGTCGATGGCAAGAATACGTTTTTGACCCAGAGGAGGTGCTAACAGAAGTTGACGCAGGTTTTCTGCAAATACCTCTATTGCTTCATCGTCAGCTTTTTCTTTAGCCAGAGATGCAAACTCGCTTTCTATTGAAGGTTCTATCAATCGTTTATAGCTATCGGCCACAGCCTTTTCTACCAACTTTGAGCTTGCATTGAAACCCTTTACAAAAAAACGGGATAAATTCTCCATTGCCCCGTCATTATCAGGCTTCACAGAAATGCGCAGAAAGCCTTCCCTTTCTCCTCGCCGCATAGCAAGTACTCTGTGTGAAGGGCATTTCCTGAGTGGTTCGTTCCAATCAAAGTAATCACGATATTTTTCAGCCTCTTCTTCTTTTCCTTTTATAACTTTTGACGTAATGAATGCCTGCTTTTCAAACTTCCGTCTTACTATATTCCTTGCCTTTTCATTTTCGCTTATCCATTCGGCAATGATATCACATGCCCCTGCCAAGGCATCCTCCACATTCTCCACCTCATTATTCAGAAACCGTACTGCTCTTTTATCAGGAAAGTTTTCTTCCTGTTTAATAATGATTTTGGCAAGCGGTTCCAGGCCTCGTTCGCGGGCAATTGTTGCTTTTGTTCGCCGTTTGGGTTTATAAGGCAGGTAAATATCTTCGAGTTCAACAGGATCGTAACAACTCTCGATGCGACTTTTTAATTCAGGTGTTAACTGTTCCTGTTCATTAATGGTTTTTATAACAGTTTCCTTCCGCTTTTCAAGTTCGGTGAGCTTTTCAATTTGCTCCTTCACATGCAACACCTGTACTTCATCCAAACTTCCGGTGTTTTCTTTTCTGTACCGGGAAATAAAAGGCACTGTAGCACCTTCATTTAACAGGTCCCTGGTGTTCTGAACCTGAATTTCTTTTATTCCCAGGCGGAGGGCAACAATTTCAATGATCTTTGGATTCATGTAAGTCTAATTTTTCCAAAACAAAGGTAAAAAGATATTTTTAAGAAAGAATTTTGGACAATAGGCTTTTAAAGACTAAAACAGGAAAGCTGGATACCGAAACAACCTGTTTTGCCCTTTCACTTTTTACTTGTATTTTTGGAGCTTATTTCCAATTAAAATAATATGATGTTTGAAAATTTATCGGATAGGCTGGATCGGTCATTTAAACTTCTAAAAGGACAAGGGAAAATTACGGAGATAAATGTAGCAGAAACCCTTAAGGAAATTCGCCGTGCGCTGCTGGATGCCGATGTTAACTTTAAAATTGCCAAAAGTTTTACTGACGATGTTAAGGCAAAAGCACTGGGTCAGAACGTCCTTACTGCTGTTAAGCCTGGTGAACTGATGGTGAAAATTGTGAAGGATGAGCTTGTTGAATTAATGGGCGGCGAATCAGCCGGTATCGATTTAAGTGGTTCTCCTTCTGTAATTCTAATGGCGGGTTTACAGGGGTCAGGTAAAACCACTTTCTCAGGTAAACTGGCTAATCTGCTTAAACGCAAAAAAGGCCGGCACCCGTTGCTTGTGGCTTGCGATGTTTACCGACCTGCGGCTATTGAACAGTTGAAAGTGCTGGGAGGACAGATTAACGTCCCGGTTTATACTGAGGAAGGCAATATGGATCCGGTTAAAATTGCACAATCAGCCATTAAGGAAGCCAAAAAGAACGGCAATGATGTGGTCATTATTGATACGGCAGGACGATTGGCCATTGATGAACTGATGATGAAAGAAATTTCAGCAATCAAAAAATCAGTAAATCCTAATGAAATTCTTTTTGTTGTGGATTCAATGACTGGTCAGGATGCTGTTAACACTGCAAAAGAATTTAATGATACGCTCGATTTCAATGGGGTTGTTCTTACAAAACTTGATGGTGATACCAGAGGCGGAGCTGCTCTTTCAATCCGCACGGTAGTTGAAAAGCCCATTAAATTTGTAGGGACCGGAGAAAAGCTTGATGCCATTGACGTTTTTTATCCCGGCAGGATGGCCGATCGTATTTTAGGCATGGGTGATATTGTTTCTTTGGTAGAAAAAGCACAGGAACAATACGACGAGGAGGAAGCCCGCCGGCTGCAGAAAAAACTGGCAAAAAACACCTTCAACTTTAATGATTTCTTAAAACAGATTAACCAAATAAAAAAGATGGGGGATTTGAAGGATGTTGTTTCCATGATTCCGGGAATGGGAAAAGCCATGAAAAACCTGGACCTTGACGATGATGCATTTAAACACATTGAAGCCATTATATATTCAATGACGCCTGATGAACGGGAAGACCCGGCCCTGATAAACGGCAGCAGACGTAAGAGAATAGCCAGCGGCTCGGGAACAAACATTCAGGAGGTAAACCGGTTGCTTAAACAATTTTCTGAAACCCGTAAAATGATGAGAATGGTTTCTCAGGGGAAAAACCTTCAGAGAATGATGGGAGGTATGAAACAACCCGGAGGGAAATTCTAATATAACTGCATCTATAAGGCAGTAGTTTAAACTGATCAGACATTCGGGAATTAAAAGATAATGGCATGATGTTAATAGATGGCAAAAAAGTAGCAGCAGAAATGAAACAGGAGATTGCTGCAAAAGTAACTGAACTTAAAAAAAATGGAGGTAAGGCGCCTCACCTGGCAGCAGTGTTGATTGGTCATGACGGAGGCAGTGAAACCTATGTAGCCTATAAAATTAAGGATTGCGAAGAAGTAGGATTCAAATCATCACTTATCCGCTATGAAGATGATGTAACTGAAGAAGAATTGCTGGCGAAGGTGCAGGAACTCAATGAAAATGATGACCTGGATGGCTTCATCGTTCAGCTGCCCTTACCTCGTCACATATCAGAACAAAAAGTCATCGAAGCCATCTCTCCAACAAAGGATGTGGATGGTTTTCATCCTCAGAATGTGGGGAGAATGGTAATTGGCCTTCCTTCTTTTGTGTCGGCTACCCCTTTCGGCATTGTTGAGTTGCTCAGCCGGTATAAAATTGATATGAACGGGAAAAACTGTGTTATTATTGGTCGTAGTAATATCGTTGGGCGTCCACTTAGTGTGCTGTTGTCACAAAAGGCAGTTAATGCGACGGTAACTGTTGCACACAGTCGTACAAAAAATCTGGAAGAGTTAAGTAGCAGTGCCGATATTTTGATTGCTGCTATCGGAGTACCTGAATTTGTAAAGGGAAATATGGTAAAGGAAGGTGCTGTAGTTGTGGATGTCGGCACCACAAGAGTTAGGTCGGAAGTTACTAAATCGGGCTGGAAACTTAAGGGTGATGTATTGTTTGAGGAAGTGGCGCCAAAATGTTCTTATATTACTCCTGTTCCTGGTGGAGTAGGGCCTATGACAAGAGTTTCCCTGCTGCATAATACCTATATGGCGGCCACAAAGCAAATCTATAAAGTATAATGTGTTATTTTAAAGGGTAACTTTATTTTAAAAGCATACCCGTTTTATAATTTATTTTCTATTTTTGACCACTAGCCATATTTTATATAAAACCAAGAAAATTCATGGATACCACAGGTTACAAGGATGATAAAAAAGTCCCGGAAATCTTCTCCAAAACCATCAGGGCAGGAAAAAGAACTTACTTTTTCGATGTAAAAAGCACAAGAAACAACGAGTACTACCTAACCATCACCGAAAGCAAGAAGAAATTTGCCGATGATGGAAACTTTCGATATGAAAAGCATAAACTGTTCTTATATCCTGAAGATTTTGAGAAATTTTCTGAAACATTTAGTGAAGTACTTGAGTATATCAACGAAAATCAGCCCGCTGATTTGTTATCCGAAGACAAAGAATCTGAGGAAGACTCAAAAAATTTAGACATTGAACAGAAAGTCTCAGGCGATAAATTTAGCGGAATTGATTTTGAAGACATTTAGCTGTCAGTTCATCTCGCTTAATTCCAGCCAGCGCATTTCCTTTTCATCTATTTTCTCTCTGATTTGCATCAATTCTTCCGATTTTTGATGGAGTTGTTCGTGATCTAAATCTCCTGAATTCAACTCATTCTCAAGTTGCTCTATTTGCTGTCCCATATTTTCAAGTTCCTCCTCAAGAATTTTCATTTCCCGCTTATCTTTGAAGGTAAGCTTTTTTTTAGCTTCTGACTCGGGTTTATTTGAACGGGGTTCTTTTTCCCGTCTGGCAGGAGAAGGGGCAACTGGTTCAACCTGATTATCCATCTGCTGACGATATATTGAATAATTTCCCGGAAAATCTGTTATTACGCCATCTCCTTCAAAAACCAACAAATGATCAACAATCTTATCCATGAAAAAACGATCGTGTGATACTACAAGCACGCATCCCTCAAACGCTCTAAGATAATCTTCAAGAACATTTAAAGTAAGTATATCCAGATCGTTGGTAGGCTCATCCAGGATCAGGAAGTTGGGGTTTTGCATTAACACAGTGCAAAGGTATAGTCTGCGTTGTTCACCTCCGCTTAATTTCTCGATGAAGTTATATTGTGTTTCGGGTGGAAACAAAAATCGGGTTAGCAGCTGTGTACTGGTCATGCGGGTGCCGTCCTCAAATACGATGAATTCGGCAATTTTGTTCACAGCATCAATTACCCGCTCCCGGGGATCGAAGTTAATGCCTTCCTGCCGGTAAAAGCCAAACTTAATAGTCTGACCTATTTCAATGTTACCACTATCAGGTTCCAGGTTGCCTGTAATAAGTTTAAGGAAAGTAGTTTTACCTGTTCCATTTTTACCGATGATGCCGGCCTTTTCGAAGCGTGAAAACTTATAGGAGAAGTTATCAACCAGTTTTATTCCGGGGAATGATTTCGAAATATTTTCCAATTCCACTATTTTCTTTCCCAACCTGGCCGATTTTACACTCATCTCTACGCTTTCCTCACCGATTTTCTGTTTCGCTTTTTCTTCAGTCTCATAAAATGAGTTCACCCGATATTTAGCTTTATGACTGCGTGCTTTGGGCATTCGCCGCATCCAGTCAAGTTCTTTGCGCAGAAGGTTTTTCGCTTTATCTACTGAAGCCTGCTGCATTTCAATCCGCTCAGCCCTCTTTTGCAAAAAATAGGAATAATTGCCCTGATAGCGGTATATGCTGTTGTCTTCCATCTCAATGATTTCTGTGCATACACGATCCAGGAAATACCTATCGTGAGTTACCATTAATAGGGTGGACCGGGTTTTCCCCAAATAATTCTCAAGCCATTCAATCATTTCAAGGTCCAGATGATTAGTAGGCTCATCCAGAATAAGAAAGTCGGGGTTTTGAACAAGCACCTTCGCAAGGGCAAGTCTTTTCTGCTGGCCGCCGGAAAGATTTTTAACCTGTTGTTCCAGATTCTCTATTTTCAATTGCGAAAGAACTTGTTTTATCTCAACTTCAGCGTCCCATGCTCCCAGTTCATCCATTTTTGCTGAAATCTCAGTAATTTTCTGCTGATTGTTTTGGGCCACTGCCAGTTCAAATTCCTTCACTGTTTTCAGCTTTTCGCTATCGGTTTTAAATATCTCTTCAATAACGGTATGCTCTGGATTGAGCCTTGGAATTTGTTCAAAATAACCAATTTTAATGTCATTGGAAACAGTTATCGTTCCTTCATCCTGAGATTCTATGCCGGCAAGTATATCAAGCAGGGAAGATTTGCCTGCACCATTTCGTGCTATTAACGCAACTTTTTGACCTTCAACTACAGTGAATGATATATTTTCGAAAAGCATCAAATCTCCCCAACGCTTTGAAAGATTTTCAGCCTGAATAAATTGTTTCATGCAATAAATTTTGGCAAAATTAATAATTAAACAACAATAGTGGTTAGTAAAATTATACTTCACATTAAGTTAAAGAGTCAGACTTTCTTCACAACGATTATTATAAATCGATTATTTTTGAAAAAAATTGAATCTGATGAGAAAGAAAGAGTTGTTTGAAAGGGTAATCGAATACTTTAAAAATGCCATGCCGGTAGCTGAAACTGAATTGGAATATGAAAATCCTTTCCACCTGATTGTAGCTGTGATATTATCGGCACAATGCACGGATAAACGAGTGAATCAGCTGACTCCGGAATTACTTAAACGATTTCCTACACCTTTCACAATGGCAGAAGCCGAGCCAGCAGAAGTGTTTGATTATATAAAAAGCTGCTCTTATCCAAATAACAAATCGAAACATTTAGTAGGAATGGCCCGTAAGCTGGTGGAGCTTTTTGAGGGACAGGTGCCCGATAATGTTGAAGATTTACAAAAGTTACCGGGTGTTGGGCGCAAAACAGCCAATGTTATTGCTTCTGTGGTTTATAATAAACCAGCACTTGCCGTTGATACTCATGTTTTTAGAGTAGCGGCACGCATAGGTCTTACAACAAATGCCAAAACACCACTGGCGGCTGAGGTTCAGCTAATGAAGTATATTCCGCAGGATCTGGTTCCCAAAGCGCACCACTGGCTTATTTTACATGGCCGTTATATATGCCTTGCCCGAAAACCATTATGTGAAAAATGTGGCTTAACTTCAATCTGCAAATATTTTCAGAAAAGCATGAAATCAGAATAAAAAATTAATTTAGCAGTAAAAGACTCACTGCCATTACTACCATACCTCCAATTAATCCATAAATTCCCCAGTGATGTTCACCATATTCTTCAGCCGACGGTAACAGTTCATCCAGTGAAATAAATACCATAATGCCTGCAACAGCTGCCATTGTTGATCCCATTACCGCAATTGAATTACCCATAGTTAAATAAGGCATCAGTAAAAAGTAAGCCATTAAAGCACCTATTGGTTCGGCAACTCCGGAAAGAAAAGAATAGAAAAATGCCTTTCTGCGGCTGCCGGTAGCATAAAAAATTGGGACTGAGACTGCAATGCCTTCAGGAATATTATGAATTGCAACAGCAACAGCAATGGCAACACCTATTGCCGGATCATGCAAGGCAGTCATAAAAGTGGCAATTCCTTCCGGAAAATTATGAACTCCCACCGCTACTGCGGTCATAATCCCCATCCGGTAAAGTTTCTGGTGTTGAATAACCTTTTTTGATTTGTTCATTTCCTCAACTGCATGCATTTCGTGCGGGTTCTCATACGAAGGAATAAACTTGTCAATGATGGCTATAAGTAACATTCCGCCGAAGAAAGACGTGATGGTATAAAGCGTTCCGTCAAATTCACCAAATTTTTCAATAAAAGTAATTTTTGCTTCGGAAAATATTTCAACAAACGAGATATAAATCATAACACCTGCAGAAAACCCAAGCGATACAGTCAATAATTTTGTATTGGTAGAATGTGCAAAAAAAGCAATTGCACTGCCAATTCCTGTAGAAAGACCGGCAAAAGCAG
>JBEPWX010000085.1:0-9369 GCA_041642235.1 Mariniphaga sp. | reverse complement strand
GATAATAATTGTCTAAAACTGCGTTTTCAGCTTCTTTACCCCTGTAACGGCATCTTCAAGAATCATATACAGGCATGGAACAATAACCAGGATTATGGAGGTGGCAAATATTATCCCGAAACCAAGTGAGATGGCCATTGGGATCAGGTAATTGGCCTGTTGTGACGTTTCGAGGATTATGGGAGTCAATCCCCCGAATGTAGTGATTGTAGTTAAGATTATTGGCCTGAAACGTCGCAATCCGGCTTCATGAATGGCTTCAAATGCCGACATGCCGGATCGCTTTTTATTGGCATAATCAATCATTATCAATGAATCGTTAACAACTACTCCAGATAAGGCAATTACCCCCATCATACTGACGAGCGACAAATCGTAGCCAAGTAAAATATGGCCAATAACAGCGCCCACAATTCCAAAAGGAATGGCAGTCATAACAATCAGGGGCTGAAGGTAACTTCCAAAAGCAACTGCCAGCAGGGCATAAATAATAAGCATTGCAAGCAAAAAGCCACTCCAGAGAGTTTGGGTTGATTCCCGCATATCGGCCTGAGTTCCCTGGAAACTCCAAGTAGTCCCCGGAAAATCGGCTCTCAACCTTGGCAATTCATTGGATGTAATAGATTCCATAACCCTTGAAACAGCTCCGGCCGGTTCAACATCCATTCCAACCGAAACAACCCGGCGTCCGTCACGGCGGTTAATTGTCAGAAAAGCCTCGGTCTGTTCCAGGCTTGCCACATCAAGTAAGGGTACTTCGGTTCCGTCGGGGGTACGTATTACAAATTGCTCGAGGTTAAACACATCTTTTCGTTCTTCGTACGGCAACTTTACCCGCACCTCAATTTCGTTGGTTCCTCTAAGCTGGCGCATTGCAAGCGCTCCATAGAAGGCATCCCTGATTTGATTTCCCACATAGGAGGGAGTTAACCCAAGGTTTCGGCCTTCGGGCAGCAGCTTAAAATCATACTGCATTTTACCTTTATCGAAATTATCATTTATATCTTGTGTTTCGGGATAGTTTTCCATTCGTTCCATAAATGCCAGGCTTACCTTTTCGAGCACGTCAATATCGGAATGGCTTATATCAACACTGATGTCCTGCTCATATCCTCCCGGCCCCCTTTCCGACTCAAATGTTATCTGATCCACTCCTTCGATTGCCCCTATTTCATCACGCCACAGCTGAATAACTTCGCGGGCTTCCATATCCCGCTCTGCGGGTGGTTTCATTACAATTTCAACATCTATGAAATTTTGTCCGCGTACATTTGTTTTTATTCCTTCGGCCGCCCGATACAGATCGTGTTTTTCAAACATCGCCTGGGTCGATTCAGTAATTTCGATGGCTACCTGAGCTGCCTGATCGGGTGTAGTTCCAACAGGAAGCCTAACGCCGGCTTCAATTTCATCGGCCGCTACTTCAGGCATCATTATCATGCCCATATGATCGCTGTATCCGTATCCGCCGACAACAATCAGCAATGCAACAGCCGCACTCAAGGTGATGTAACGGTACTTTAATGTCAACTCAAGAAACGGCCTGTACTTCTTATCGACAAAACGGTTAAAGCTGGATGCGAAAGCCTTTTGCCATTTTTCAGGATGTTTAAGTAATCCTGTATGTTTCTCACCGGAACTGTGGGCAAGGTGTGCGGGAAGTATGAACAGGGCTTCGATTAATGAAACAATGAGCACAATAATTACAATGGTAGGCAGAGGCCACCAGAATTTCCCGGTGGTACCTGGAATGAACAACACGGGAATGAACGCAATAACATTGGTCAGTATACTGAAAAAAACAGGTTTTGCAATATCTTTTGCCCCATGGATGGCAGCTTCAGTAAATCCCATACCCTGCTGCCGGTATTCATAAATATTTTCACCCACAACAATGGCATCATCAACAACAATTCCAAGCACTACAAGGAAACCGAACATTGTAATCATGTTAAGGCTCAATCCTGCAACAGGCATAAAAACCATTCCTCCGATAAATGAAATGGCCATCCCCATCATTACCCAGAAAGCAAGCCTGAATTCGAGGAAAAGCGCCAAAATAAACAACACGATAACAACAGCAAGAATTCCGTTTTCTGTAAGCAGCGACAAGCGCTCCCGGTAATCCTCTGCATTGTTACTGTCGATGCGGAACTGAACTCCCGGAGGCAGTGAACTTTCAAATTCCTGCAGCAGATCTTTAACGTTCTCTTCAATTTCGAGCGGTGATTGTTCTCCAATACGAAAAATTTCTATGTCGATTGAAGGCTGCTGGTTAAACTGGCCGTGAAAACCGGTTTCTTCAAAGCCATCGGTAATCTGTGCAATATCCTCAAGCAGAACAGTTGACCCTGATTCGGAGGTCATTATTTCTATTTTCCCGAATTCATCGGCCCATTGCTTTCTTTCCTGCATCCGCAGCAGAATTTCTCCGGACTGTGATTCGACGGTTCCTGCCGGTATGTCTTCGCTCGATTGGACAATGATATAGGCAACCTGGCTGAGTGTAAGATTGTATTCGCGCAGTTTTTGCCGTGGAATTTCAACATGTGTCATATAATCCGGAACATTTCCCAATTCCACCTGGGTAATTTGCGGATGACTGAGCAATAAATCCCGCAACTGCTCGCCCAGTTTGCGGAGTGTCTGAATTTCTATATCGCCGTAAAGGGCTACCTGCATCACATCAACGACCTGTTCAAGCAGGCGAACCTCAGGTTCCTCAATATCATCAGGGAAGGTGCGGATTCGGTTCACTGCCTGTTCAATATCCTGCAGGGCTTTCATACGATTCATGCTGGCAATCAATTCAATGCTTATCGAACCGGAACTTTCACGGGCAGTAGATGTAACTTCCTTAATACCCTGCAATCCACGGATGGCTTCTTCCACAGGCAGCAGAATTCCCTGCTCCACCTCTGCCGGTGTTGCCCCCGGGTAGGTAACACTTACCTCCACTATGTCAAGCTGAAATTCCGGAAAAACCTCTTTCTGAACATTGTACATGGTCCAGATTCCACCACCTATCAGGATTATCATCAGCAGGTTGGCGGCAATTGAATTCTTTGCCATGTAGGCAATGGCTCCCTTGCCATTTTTCTTTTTTTTATTTCCCGGTTTTGCCATTAATGCTGCTCTTCTTTATTTTGTTTATTATCAGGCTCCACTGCCTGGGAGCCACTATTCGTCTCATCTTCAGAGTTATTCTGTTCCTCCACACGCAGACGGGCTCCTTCGGCAACCGTTGCCAGATTGGTAATTACCACCTGGTCATCAGCCGTCATCCCATCAGTGATGTAGGCGTAGTTTTCATCCTGCAACAGAATATCCACCTCCTGAATATTTAATCTGCCCTCTTCCATCAGCCATACGGTTTGATCCTGCCTGATCAGGTTCCTGTCTAACCGAATAACATCATTTATTTCCTTTGCCTGAATGTTCACTTCCACAAATGAGCCAATCATAAGCATGGGCTCACCTTCCATTTTCCGGGCCAATGGATCAGGAACAGCAATCAGTACTCTTGCCAGGCGTGTTTCCCCTTCGAGGGTGCCAATTAGCTGATACAGGTAACCCAGCCTGAACTGATTTTCGCTCCAGGCTGTGCGGTTTCTGATTCGGACTTCGGATCCGTGCGAACTGTTTTCATCTGGAAAATCAAGCCATTGCAACCGTGATGGTGGCACCGACACCTCGACCCAATACGTGTCGACACCTACCAGTTGACCCAGGTTATTGCCAGGTGCCACCTGTGACCCCACATTTGCATTCCGGTTAAGAATATGTGCATCGAAAGGAGCTCTGATTGAAGTCCGTTGCAAATCAAGACGTGCCTGTTCGACAGAAGCGGTAGCAGCTTCGATTCGTGATTTTACCGATTGTAGCTGTGGCTTGCGAAGAATCAGTGACTGGTTTTCTTCAGGAATTTCTTCCTCAAACAATTTATAATCTTGTTGTGCCACATATTGCCTGCCCATTTCCATTTCCAGATCGGCCTTTGCCTGCATCAATTCACTTTCGCGAAGCTGTAAAGCATTCCGGTAATCGGAAGGATCGATCTGAAGGAGTTTTTCACCTTTACTTACAAAGCTGCCGGGAGTAAAACTGCCGGCAATTTCAATTATTTCTCCACTAACCCTGGGGCTGAGAACAACTTCCTGCTCAGGAATTACCCGACCGGTTGCTGTTATTGAAGGTCTGAAATTTCCCTGCTCCACCCCCGTTACCTCCACCAGCATTGCTGTTTCACTCACTGCAGTTTCGGGTTCTGCCACAGGCTCTGTAAGAAATATGAACAGGGTAATTGCAGCTCCAACTAACAAAATTACCAGGCTGATCAGCAGGGTCTTTTTCCGGTTGGGAGAATTCTTATCATTATTTTTCGAGCATGTATTTTCAGTCATTGTATCTTTCACCTTTACCTGTTAATTATTCTGGTTTTCAATTGCGGTTTCAAATCCACCGGCAAGAGCACGGTACAAAGAAGTTCGGATCATGAGCATTATCCGTATTTCAGAAAGAAGGTCGCGCCTAAGTTCTTGTTCCTGGTTAAGGGCTGTTAGTACATCGATGTAATTGGCCATACCGTTGAAATATTCAAGGCGAAGTTGGCGGTACGCTTTTTCGGCAAGATCAGCCTGCTTCCGGAGGTTTTGAATTCTTTCCAACTGTTTGGTTTCACGTATCAGGGCGTCCTCCACTTCGCGTAAAGCAATAAGCACGGATTCGGTATATTCATATAAAAGCTGGTTTTTAACAGCTTCTGCACGGTTAGCTTCCGCACTTAATGCATTCCCACGAAAGATAGGGGCAAGAAGATTTCCTGCCAGGGAGTAAGCCCAGTCTTCAAAGAGCTGGCTAAGGTTATTTGCCCTTACTGAAGTTGAAGCCACCAGAGAAAATCGTGGGTACTTGCTGCTTATTGCAGAAGCCAGGTCACGATCGGCAGCCATTAAGCGATTGTAAGCTATCCGGACATCAGGACGCCTCATCACAAGATCTGCAGGAATACCCGTTTCGGGCAATGGAGGAAGTTGCGGCAAGCTATCGGGTAAAGCTTCAACTCTATGCTGGGGGAAGCGGCCAAGCAATAAATTTAGTTCATGTTCAAGAACCTCAATATCCGATTCAACCTGTAGCTGCTGTCCGTAATTGCTCTCAATCAACTGTTGTTGCCTGAGAACATCCACACTACGTATCAATCCGCTGCCCAGCCGGGCCTTTAGTAACCTCAGCATCTGTTCGTTCACTTCAATCTGATCGTTTAAAAGTTCCAACTGGTTAATGGCTTTAGCCAAATCAAACCAGGTGTCGGTAATTTCAGCTGAAAGAGTTATGGCCGTAGCCTGGTAATCGGACCAGGTGGCACGGGCACGGTATTGTTCGGCCTCAACCGATGAGCTGATTCTGCCCCATAAATCAACCTCATATTCCGATCTTAATCCAAAACGGAAGCTTTCCCCGCCCACATAATCAGGCTGCGGATAATCAATTCCTCCCTGCAGCGTGGCATCAACGGAGGGATACAATCCTGATGATTCACGATCAACAATAAAACGTGCCGCCCTTAGATTTTCCCATGCACTTTTCAAATTAAAATTTGAATACAGTGCACTATAAACAAGGGCATTTAATTCCTGATCTTCAAAAACTACCCACCACCTGTCGCGTAAATTGGTTTCGCCGGAACGGGAAAAATTTTCAGGAAGATCGGCAGGAAGTGATACATCAACTGTTTTCCTGGAGCAGCCAGTAAAAATTGAAGAAAGAACCAACAACAAAGGCAAGAAATTTAGAACCTTCTTATACAATTTTTTTTTAAATTTTATCCGCAACTCCGATTTCAGCATGTATCTTTCTGTAATTCAATTTTATTCAATACTAACAACCTCAAAGAAATTATGGTTCATAAGGTTGATAATGGTTCCTGTTCTCCGGCTACATGAAAAATAAAGTCATGGGCAATAATAAATTAGCATTCGCGGAGGTTTGGAGCAGGAAATATGAAGCTTTAAAATAAAAAACTTAACTTAGCATGTGGTAAATTTTGCGGGAGCAACAAATTCTTAGGATTTGTGTTTAATGGTGTAATTTCAAATTTATAAAACGATGGATGAATTTATGGCAGCCCGTTGGCAGATGGGTGTTTCGCTGGGGTTTCACATAATATTTGCCTGTATCGGAATGGTTATGCCCTGGTTTATGTTTATTTCGGAATGGAAATGGCACAGGACAAATAACCCGGTATATCTTGATTTAGCCAAGACCTGGGCAAAAGGAGTTGCCATTTTTTTTGCAGTGGGCGCAGTATCGGGTACTGTTCTAAGTTTTGAACTGGGAATGCTCTGGCCCACATTTATGCATCATGCCGGTCCAATATTTGGTTTACCGTTTTCATGGGAAGGAACTGCCTTTTTTGTTGAAGCCATAGCACTTGGGTTGTGGCTTTATGGCTGGGGGCGTCTAAGTAAAAAAGTTCATTTATATACCGGAGTTGTGGTAGGGATTGCAGGTGTGATGTCGGGAGTTTTTGTGATTTCTGCAAATGCCTGGATGAATGCTCCCGCCGGATTTGACTGGGTGAACGGACAGGCAGAAAATATTGATCCTGTGGCAGCCATGTTTAACAGGGCCTGGTTTCACCAGACCCATCATATGCTTATTGCAGCCTTCTCGGCTACCGGCTTTGCAGTTGCCGGAGTGCATGCCCTGCTGTATATGAAAACAAAGTATGAAATTCACCTTAAAGCTATTACCATTGCACTGGCCTTTGCAGCAGTCGCTGCAATTATACAACCATTAAGCGGCGATCATGCAGCAAAGATGGTAGCAAAACTGCAACCGGCAAAACTT
Organism: Mariniphaga sp.; assembly: GCA_041642235.1. Taxonomy (GTDB): domain Bacteria; phylum Bacteroidota; class Bacteroidia; order Bacteroidales; family Prolixibacteraceae; genus Mariniphaga. The sequence goes on along the minus strand of JBEPWX010000085.1, from coordinate 2,517 downwards.
GCAGCATTTGAATCACATTTCGAAACAACCACCCGAGCCCCCCTTGTGATAGGAGGAATCCCGGATGTGGAGGAGCGAAAATTAAACCATGCCATTAAAATTCCTGGGGCATTAAGTTTTCTGGCCCACGGCGACTTTAATGCCGAGGTGCTGGGACTGGAAGAATTTCCAAGAGAAGAATGGCCACCGGTTATGGTTACCCACCTTTCCTTCCAGCTGATGGTAGCCATTGGTATGTTCTTAGCCCTTTTAGGTGTAATCTTTCTGGCTGGCAGCTTTAAATACAAACACTGGCTGACAAAAAAGTGGTGGCTTTGGCTGCTGGTTATTGCCACTCCACTTGGGTATATTGCCATAGAAGCAGGCTGGATAGTTACCGAGGTGGGACGTCAGCCATGGATTATTTATGGGATTATGAAAACACGCGATTCGCTGACTCCAATGCCTGGCATACAGTATACTTTTTACATTATAACTGCCATCTACCTGATGCTTACATTTATTGTTATCTGGCTCTTCAGCCGTCAAATAAAAATGTTACACTTAAAATACCGCAACAATGACTGAAGTAATTTTTGCCATATTAACCATTTCTCTGCTGCTTTATGTTATTCTGGGCGGAGCCGATTTCGGAGGCGGAATACTTGAACTGTTTACACGTGGGAAAGCTTCTGAAATTGTATCGAAAGCCATTGCACCGGTGTGGGAAGCCAATCATGTTTGGCTGATTCTTGTTATTGTCATTCTTTTTGTTGGATTTCCGCCTGTTTATTCAACAGTGTTAACCGCTTTGCACATCCCAATACTGCTTGCACTTATCGGAATCATTTTTCGAGGGTCGGCTTTCACCTTCCGTCATTACGATATTGAGGAAGAAAAGTCGAAAGCTGTTTATTCATCTATATTCCGATATTCAAGCCTGTTCACAACCTTATTTCTGGGCATCTCGCTTGGAGGAATAATTTTGGGTGAAATTTCAACCGATTTCAGCAATGGATTTTATCAGATATATATTCACCCCTGGTTTAACCTGTTTTCACTCAGTCTAGGTGTGTTTCTAGTCATTTTATTTGCTTTTCTTGCCAACATCTATACTCTGGGAGAGATAAAGAACGAAGAAGAAGTTGAGCGATTTTCCCGGCTGGCAAAGTTTATGATTGCGGCGCTGGTGGTTGCCGGAGGAGTTGTATTTGCGGCGGCCGAAATCAACGGACATCCGCTTTTCTTTGAATTCATAAATTCTCCGGTTAGTATTGTCAGTGTCGTACTGGCAACCCTGGCATTGCCGGTTTTATGGATAAATTTAAATAAAAGAAGGCAAAACCTGTTGCGAATAGTTGCCGGTTTTCAAACAACCATGATAGTTGCCGGCTGGTTTGCCATACAGTTTCCTATTCTGGTTAACATTAAAGATGCACCCGATATTACCCTGCAAAATTCAGCAGCTCCTGAACAGGTGCAATTCTATATGCTTATAGCACTGGTGGTGGGCGTACTCATTATATTCCCCTATATTGGTTACCTGTATAAAGTTTTTAAATTCAGCAAGTTAACAGACACTCCCCATAATGTAAATGAAGACTGGGAAGATGTAAAATAATGAATCGAAATGCGATGGATGCAAAAGGTATTTGATTAATTAAATGCCCTTTAAAATTTTGACCATTCTTTCCCATGATTCATTTCGCGCTTTCAGGTTTCCTGCAGAACTTTTAGGATCGTCGCCCTGCCTCATGTATGCGTGTCCGGCATCGGGATAGATTACATAATTGTATATATTTCCGGCCTCCTTCATCATTTTCTCGGTTTCAGGTATTCCAGAATTAATCCGCTGGTCGTTACCCCCATAAAATCCATATACAGGAGTAGAAATTTGTTCGATATCCTTCTGCGTATCAGGAGCGCTTCCATAAAAAACCAGTGCTGCTTTAATTTCATCGTTGTAGGTTGCCATGCGGAAGCTTTGTGATCCTCCCCAGCAAAAACCTGCTACTACTGTTTTTCCATTTCCGGCAGGTAAATTCGAGGCATAATCCTGTACCGCATTGAGGTCATTTTTAACCTGTTCGGCACTCAATTCATAAATGGCAGCGCGGGCTTCATCGGAATTATCGAAATCGGCTGTTCTTGTAATTCCGGGTTTGACATTTGATAAAAGATCGGGGGCTACAACAATAAAGCCCTTTCCGGCGAGTTGATCGGCAAAACTACGAACCCAGTCCGTTAATCCACGATTTTCATGAATAGCGATTACTACGGTTGTTTTTTCGGAAACTTCCGGATAAACCACAAAGCAGGAAACCTCCCTGCCATTTACCTGTACATTTACCCATTCCTGGTGCCGTGGGGAATTTTCCAATTGTTTTAAGGCAAAATCCTGGGCTGATAATCCAGACGCAAGGATGGTATTTATTAACAGAACTACTATTTTTTTCACTTGATTAAAATTATTTGTTTTAAAAGACATCATATGTAATTTGCATGAGAGTTTTAAAAATCAACAATTGGAGTAATGTA
>JBEPWX010000084.1:0-9389 GCA_041642235.1 Mariniphaga sp. | reverse complement strand
TCCGCAAACCATCGGACAGGCAGCACGGATCAGTGGCGTATCGCCTGCAGATATTTCTGTTTTAACTGTTTATCTTGGAAGATAAGATGTTGTTTCACGTGAAACTAAAGCTATGATAAAACTTCATAAATGCCCCCTTTGTGCATCGCCTGATATACAAACCCACATTGAAACCCGGGATTATTTTTTATCAGGTGAAGCTTTTAACATTGATAGGTGCCGCAGTTGTGGTTTTTTGTTTACCAACCCGCGTCCGGAGGATAAAGATCTGGGAAAATATTACGAAAGCGAGGAGTATCTGTCGCACGACACCAGGGTCGGTGGCTTAAAGGATCTGTTGTACGGTACAGTAAAGAAAGTAGCCATACGGCAGAAAGTTAAACTGGTGGAAAAGTACAGTGGAAAGAAACAAGCTCGTATTCTGGATTATGGATGCGGAATTGGGTCTCTTCTGCATGAATTTAAAAAGAATGACTGGGACACAACAGGAATTGAACCCAACGAAAAGGCTGCTGCATTTGCCCGTAAACAATATGATTTGAAAATATCTCCGGATGTATCCGGTATAGATGATGCACAAAAATTTGATGTAATCATGCTGTGGCATGTAATCGAGCATCTCCCCCTCTTGCATGATACCATTGAAGAGCTAAAACAAAAATTATCGGAAAACGGGACTATGTTTATCGCTTTTCCGAACATAGAATCACCCGATGCGGTGAAATACGGGAAATATTGGGCAGCACTGGATGTTCCAAGGCATTTGCACCACTTTAGTAAAGCCACCTTCAGCAACTTTATCGGGAAGCACGGCTTTGAGATCAGACATATACTTCCCATGAAGTTCGACTCCTTTTATGTAAGTTTGCTCAGTGAACAGTATAGAAACGGTGGTTTATTGTCCTGGCCGAAAGCATTCATGGCTGGATATGCATCTAACAGGAAGGCAAAAGAGGAAGTTAACTATTCCAGTTTGATATTTGTACTGAAATAAATACTGCAGAAATACTGCATAATTTTTGATATTTTTACCTGTTTCAAGTTTTTTAATGGCATGGAGAAAAAAAGTCTGATTTATCTTCTGTTCGGTCTTGTGTTACTTGCAGGCGCCATCTTTCTGGGAAGCATATATTCCTCGACAGATGTTGCATACTGGCAAAACAGGATCACTGAACAACTCCATATCAAGGAAAACGCAGCAAGAAAAAAGCTGGAATTTCTGCAAAGGAAATATGAACACTACGGAAATGCAGATTCTTTATTTGTTAATGAATTGATGCAATCAAAACTTTCCGGGGCAGAATTCATCATCGTTAAAGACAGCATGCCCGTATTTTGGACAGAAAACTATGTTCCTGTTCCTGAAACCGGTGCAAATTTGCATGATATTTCAGTTAGTGATACCGTGGTTACACTAAAAAACGGAGTTTATTTTGTTGTACAGAAGAAGAACGATTCCGTAAAATATGTGGCCTATATTCTTATAAAAAAAGCCTATAACTATCAGAACGATTATCTTGAAAACGACTTCAGTGCGGAATTTGGCAGCACAGAAGGGATCAGCATCAGTTTCAACAAAAATGGGAAGGACATTTTTGACAGTAATGGCAATTATCTCTTCTCCATTACAATAAAGCGAGAGGAGCTAATCAGCTGCACAGAAGCTTACATTTTGTTTGTGATGTACGTGACCTCTTTCCTTTTATTTCTGGCTGCATTGTATTCCTACTATAAAAAGTATCTGCATCTGTTTCGTTCGCGTTTGCTCTTCAACCTGATTTATGCCGCCGACCTCCTTGTCATCCGTCTGCTACTTTACTATTTCAAAATTCCGTCCATTCTTTATACCACACAACTATTCTCTCCCGACTATTACGCATCTTCCTGGTTATTTCCGTCGCTGGGAGATTTGTTTGTTAATATAATTGTGTTGCTTGTTATTTTTTTTCTCTTGTTCCGCTCTATTAGCATTCCGGATAATGTACCCGGAAAAATGAAACATCAACACTATTTTTCTGCCATCGTTCTTGTTTTTATAGCTGGTTTTATCTTTAAGCTGATTGATGCCCTGATCGGAAGCATTGTGCTTGATTCGGATGTTAATTTCGGTTTGAACAACATCTTCAATCTTGAATTTGCCGGCTTTATAGGGTTAACAACCATTGCTGCTTCATTACTGATCTTTTTTCTGATTTCTTCCAAAATAATTGAATACTTTGTTTATGTATTCAGACAGCAATTTGTTGCCGGTCTGATCGTATTGATCCTTTCAACTAGCGCTTATTTTGTTTTGCTGCCGGAACCTGCATGGGTATACTATTTGTTTTTGCTTACTTATTTTGTCATCCTCTATAGCGTATTACAGCGTAAGCAGGGATATCTTTCTGCATCAGCTATCTTTGCAATCCTTGTATTATATTCATTAGCAACAACATACGAGGTTAATGCTTATCAGAAGAAACGTACCCTTGAAAATCAGCAACTGATCGTAGATAAAATGAAGAACCCGTATAACCCTGTACTGGAGTATTTATATGATCAGAAAAGAAAAGAAATTGCTGAAATCGATGTTCAAGCAGTTGAAACAGAGGATTATGAAGCTATTTTAGAGGATTCTGTGCTGATGTTTTTCAACGAAGATATCTGGCAGAATTATGATGTATTTGTTACCGTTTGCAACGATCGGAAAGATTTGCTGATACAACCGGAGGATATTCTCATCAACTGTTCTAACTATTTCTCCTCTGTCGTGGATGAAATAGGTGAATCAACAGATACGAAGAACTTCTACATAATCGAGGAAAACAGCCTGAATGAAAGTTATCTCGGAATTATAAAGCTGGGAAGTAATCTGCATGTTTATATTGAAATCCTTTCAAAGTTCATACCCCAGGGTTTGGGATATCCCGAACTGCTGGTTAATAAAGAGAACGAATTAAATCCCTTTATTAAAGATCATTCCATTGCAAAGTACAAGGAAAGCAAACTTGTTTACCGCTTTGGCAATTATCAATACAGCATCAACTTTATGAATTACGCGCTAAAGGACAAGATGCCTGTGGATATGGTACGCAATGAATACCATCATTATTTCTACCGTTTGGACGGGGATGAAATTTTGGTAATCAGCAAACCCGAAGTAAGGTTTCTTGAATATATTGCTCCTTTTTCCTATTTACTGATCATTTTTTCCCTGTTTCTCCTGATATTCGGATTAACCACCACCGACTGGAAGGTTTTCTTTCACATTGCCCCTACCCTGCGCAAACGTCTGCAGTTTTCTATCATTACGATTGTTTTTGTAACGTTTCTTTTTATCGGAGCATTATCCGTCTGGTACATCATTCAGATCAATACAGATAAAAACCTGGATACCTTAAAAGAAAAATCACATTCTGTATTGATCGAACTGGAGCATAAACTTGCAGAAAATGAAACCATAGAACCGGCTTTATATCCTTATATATATGAGATACTTGGTAAGTTTTCACAGGTTTTCTTTTCGGATATTAACCTCTTTAACCTGGATGGTTTCCTGATAGCTTCTTCACGTCCCAATATTTTTACAGAAGGATTGATCAGTTCAAGGATTGATGAAAATGCCTATAACAAGATACTCATTGAGAATAAGATGCTGCATATTCAAAAAGAAAGGATAGGTTCCTATGAATATCTTTCTGCATATCTGCCTTTCAGAAATGATGATAACAGGATCATTGCAGTGCTAAACCTTCCTTATTTTGCAAAGCAGGACGAATTGAAAACAGAAATATCCACATTTCTCACTGCTTTTATCAATATTTATGTCATCATATTTGTGATTTCGGTTCTGATTACCATTCTTATCTCTCAAAAGGTTACAAAGCCTCTGCAATTGTTGCGTTCCAAAATAGGCAAAGTACAACTGGGTAAAATGAACGAAAAGATCAAATGGAAGGGAAACGATGAAATTGCCGGTCTGGTGAACGAATATAACCGCATGATAGACGAACTGGAGAAAAATGCCGAATTGCTTGCACGTTCGGAAAGGGAATCAGCCTGGCGGGAAATGGCAAAACAAGTGGCTCATGAAATCAAGAATCCTCTAACTCCAATGAAACTCAGCATCCAACATTTGAAGCGAATGATCCACGACAGATCGGATGAATGGGAAAAAAACTTCGACCGGATTTCCAATATGCTTATTGAGCAAATTGATTCGCTTTCAACGATTGCCTCAGAGTTTTCTGACTTTGCAAAGATGCCGGTTGGCAAAAAGAGGAAAATTGAACTTTGTTCCACACTGGAATCCACGGCAGGTCTTTTTCAAACAGCTACAGATATTGAATTTAGCGTTGACCTTGATAACCATGAGCCCTGCTATGTCATTGCCGACCGAAAACAACTGATGAGGGCTTTCAACAACCTGATTGAAAACTCCATACAGGCTCTTGAAAACAGGGAGCATAAAAAAATCGCCATTCAATTGCATGAATCAGCGGGTGAATTTATTATCCGTTTTACAGACAATGGTTCGGGTATTGATCCATCCATTGCAGATAAGATCTTTTCGCCCAGATTTACCACGAAAACCAGCGGAATGGGCCTGGGTCTTGCCATGGTTCAAAGCATCATCCACGACAGCGGGGGAACAATAAATTTTGAATCCGAACCGGGAAAAGGCACTACTTTTATTATAGCTTTGCCTAAACATTCTGAATAAAAGAAATTATCTTGAATCCGTTAAAGAAACTTGCCGGGCAAACAGCGGTTTATGGAATTCCGAGCATCGTTGGCCGAATTCTGAACTATCTTCTGGTTCCTTTGTACACCCGCGTTTTTGAGCAAGATGAATATGGTATTGTTATTTTGATGTACTCCTTCGTGGCGGTCGTCTTCATCATCCTGACCTATGGTATGGAAACCGCTTTTTTCCGCTATTCCGAATTGCAGAAACACAACAACAATGTCTATAGCACCTCCCAAAGTTCACTGCTGATCACTACGGGATCGTTTCTGTTGTTAGTTTTCCTGTTTGCATCCGATATAGCACGCTGGATAGAGTATCCAAATCATTCTGATTACGTGGTCTGGTTATCGCTCATCCTGGGATTTGATGTGTTGTCGGCGATTCCCTTTGCACGCCTGAGGGCATTAAATAAAGCCCTCAAATTTGCGGCTTTTAAGGTCATAAATATAGCAACAAATATTGGTTTCAATTTGTTCTTTATTCTGCTCTGCCCATGGTTGGTAAAGAACTTCCCTGAAAGTGATCTGACCGGATTCATACTTCTGTTTTTTGATCCCGGCAGAAGCCTGATCGCTTATGTTTTTATTTCAAACCTGCTGGCAAGCGGGATCACATTTTTACTTCTGCTTCCGGATATGTTAAGAATACGACTGAGGATAGATCCGGTATTAATGAAGCAGATGCTGATTTATGCCCTTCCAATGTTGTTTGCTGGATTGGCGGGGGTTATGAACGAAACCCTTGGCAGAATAATGCTGCGTTATTTATTGCCGGAAGATATCGCTGAGGCGCAACTGGGTATTTACTCTGCAAGCTATAAAGTTGCGATTTTGATGGCACTGTTTATACAGGCCTTCAGATATGCAGCCGAACCCTTCTTCTTTTCGTATGCCAGAGAAAAGGATGCACGTTCTGTTTATGCCGATATGATGAAGTATTTTGTGATCGCTATTTCACTGATTTTCCTTGGGATCATGCTGTATCTTGATGTGGTTATACTGCTTATCGGAAGCAGATTCAGGGAGGGTGCAGAAGTTATTCCCATTTTGCTGGTTGCATATATGTTTCTGGGCATGTACTACAATTTATCCGTTTGGTTTAAGCTCACCAACAATACCAAATATGGCGCAATGATGGCTTTTGCCGGTGCAGCGGTTACATTGGTGTTGAATTATCTGCTGATACCTGAAATGGGATATGTCGGATCGGCATGGGCTACCTTTGCCTGTTTTGGGTTGATGCTGGTTCTTTCGTGGCTGCTTATGCTGAGACATTATCCCATACCTTATAATATATGGAAAATCATCCTTTATTTTGTAACAGCCATCGCATTGTTTCGCGTGAGCATATTGCCGGACTGGAGCTCACAGGCATATAAATTTGCATTCAATACGTTACTGATTTTGGTTTACGTGGCCGTGGTGTGGTATAATGAAAGAAAAAAGCTTAAAAAACTGTTGAACAATTAAGTCATTTCCTTTTTAACCTTTTTCAGCTTTATAAGGTGACTATCTTGCTCACAGAGGGGGCAGTAATCATATTTCTCCGTAAAATCAAAGCCGCAGCGCGAACAATGATAATGTGTTTCGTAGTAAGAAATATTTTTATGCGAATTGTTTACAATAAGGTATCCGATCAGGGGAGTAAGAAAGACTGAAGCAAGAAGACTTTTAAACCAGCCTATTCGTCTTTTGCTGCCTTTTAACGTAAGCCAGATGCTTAATCCGATATATATAGCGAACCCAAGAACTATTTCAATCATAAATTACTTTTCTAAGTTGTAATACAAATATAATCCTTTAATCAAAAACCACACCGATTAATATAGACAATAACCCCTCTGCCGGGTAAGAACTTTAGCAGTATTTACGTATTTTTGCATGTTGAAAAAAACAGAAGAATGAAAATCAGGCTTATCAACAAATCGGAGCATCCCCTCCCCTCTTATGAAACAGATCTTTCAGCCGGAATGGATATCAGAGCCAGCTTAACAGAAGCGGTAGAGCTGAAACCCATGGAAAGAATATTGGTTCCCACAGCATTGTACATTGAATTGCCCAAAGGCTTTGAAGCGCAGATCAGGCCCAGAAGCGGTCTTGCAATAAAACACGGAATCAGCGTTTTAAATACACCGGGGACCATTGATGCCGATTACCGTGGAGAGATTAAAATTATACTGATCAATTTATCCGGGCAAAATTTCACCATCAATAACGGAGATAGAATTGCACAAATGATTATCAGTACACACGAAAGAGCTGAGTGGGTGCGGGTTGAAAACCTGAACAATACCACGCGGGGTGCCGGCGGATTTGGCCATACCGGAACTAAATAAGAAATGTAAAATGATCAGATACCTTAGTCATATTTTTTTGCTGCTGTTTTTTCTACCGGCTTTTTCATCCTGTAAATCACAGGAAAAAGCTCCTTCTGCCTCCATAAATGAAACAAAGAAGAAGGAAAAAAAAGAAATTGAATCCAATACTGCCATCTTTATTGAGGCCCTGAAAGAAAAAACCAATGGGAACTATGAGGAGGCTGCGCAGTTGTTTAAAAAAGCAGTTGAAATGGATTCAACTGATGCAGCTTCTTATTATGAACTTGCACAGCTCAATGTGCTTCTGGACAATCCTTCTGAGGCCGTCAGATTTGCTGAAAAGGCATACAAACTTGACCCCGCAAATGAATGGTACGCCAAAAGACTGGGTGAATTCTATAAAAGGACCGGAAATATTGAGCAAAGCATACGGATTTATGAAACCCTCCTGAACGAGGATCCCGAAAACATCGACTACCTGTTTGAACTTGCTGCACAATATGTAATGGCAGGTGAATACAAAAAATCCATTGATATGCTCAACCGCATGGAAGATATGATCGGTGTCACCGAAGAAATTTCCCTGCAAAAGCAAAAGCTGTACCAGCAGACCGGGCAGAAGGATAAGGAAATTGAAGAAATACAAAAACTGATAACAAATTTCCCCCAGGAAACCCGCTACTATGCGATGCTCGCTGAACTGTATATGGGCCGCAAAATGGAAGAAAAGGCTTTGGAAGCCTATGAGAAAATCCTCGAAATCGATCCGGATGATCCGTATATTCATATTTCCTTATCCGATTATTACAGAAAAAACAATCAGCCGGAAAAAGCCTATGCAGAACTAAAGAAAGGTTTTGCAAACCCACAGCTGAATGTAGAAACAAAAGTTCAGATATTACTGGCTTATTATACAGTGGCAGAATTGTACTCCGAAAAAAAGGATCAGGCTTCTGAACTGGCTAATGTTCTAATTGAAACGCATCCTGAAGATCCCCAGGCCTATTCTGTATATGCCGATTTTCTGTATCAACAGGAAAAATATGAGGAAGCACGGGAAGCATACAGGAAGATCCTGCAATTCGACAGCAGTAAATATGCTGTCTGGCAACAACTGCTTTTCATCGAAAGTGAACTGGCGGATTTTGAAGCCATGAAAACAGAAAGCGAAAAAGCCATTGAATTGTTCCCACAACAACCCTTGCTTTATTTGTTTTCAGGAGTGGCCGATTTTCAGCTGGAAAATTATGAAAGTACCATTAAAAAACTGAAGCGCGGTTCCAATTTTATTGTTGGTAACGATGGCATGCTGTCACAGTTCTATGCCAATATAGGAGATGCCTACAATGAATTGAAAGAATTTGAAAAATCGGATGAATACTACGAAAAGGCTCTTGACCTGGAACCACTGAATGCCCTGGTGTTGAATAATTATGCCTACTATCTGAGTTTGCGCAATAAAGATCTGCCCAAAGCAAAAGAAATGGCTGAAAAAGCTGTTGAACTTGATTCGGCCAATTCAGCCAACCTGGATACCTACGCCTGGATTTTGTACAAAATGAACGATTACATTGAAGCTGAAAAATGGATCAAAAAAGCTATGGAGCACGGAGGCGATCAGGATGATACCATCCTGGAACATTACGGGGATATTTTGTATAAACTTGGGCAAAACGACGAAGCATATCAGTACTGGCTAAAAGCAAGAGAAAAAGGAAAAGGATCGGAATTTTTAGATAAAAAGATCAGAGATAAGAAATTGTATGAATAAAGAATTAAGAATTCTGCTGGCGGTTTTGTTGATTCTGTTGCTGGCTGCCGGTTGTAAAACTACACGCAGCATTTACAAACAGCCATTAAAGGAAAAAGGACCTTCTTATCTGGTTGAGCAGTTAAATGAAAATGAACTGGAGTTTGAATGGTTATCTGCAAAGTTCAACCTCAATATGCTGGTTGATAAAAAGAAAACTTCCTTCAGCGGGCAGATAAGATTAAAAAAGGACAGTGCTATCTGGATATCCTTCTCCCCTGCCCTGGGTATTGAAGTTGCCAGAATGATGATCACGCAGGATTCGATTAAACTGATCAACCGGATTAATAATACATACTTCATTGGGGATTATAAATTTCTGAATGATTTCTTGCAAACAAGCATTGATTTTGATGTGCTGCAGTCATTTATTACCGGGAATGATTTCCAGTATTATGAAGAAGGCAAATTCAGGGCTTCCATCGATAATATGCAGTATAGACTATCGGCAGCCTCGCGGCAAAAACTGAAAAACTATGTTCAGGAGCAGGAAGTTCCACAAATATTCGTACAAAATATTTGGCTGAATCCCG
>JBEPWX010000083.1:0-9412 GCA_041642235.1 Mariniphaga sp. | reverse complement strand
CGGTTGCTCCCACATCCTTCACCCCGCTGGCAATCCCCTGCACCACGATGGAAGAAGACTGAACTCCTACGTTTCCAGCCATTGCCATGGTAAGCGGAATATAGAATGCCAGTTCTGTAACGCGGCTCAGTTCCGTTTCATAATTACCAAGCACCAGGGCTCCCATAATTCCACCAATCATTCCAATCAGCAGCCAGGGGAAGCGGGCACGGATAAGTTCCCAGGCGCGGTCGTCGGGCTCCACGTCACCGGCAATACCTGCCATCATCTGATAGTCGCGCTCGGCTTCCTCACGGACAAAGTCAATTACGTCATCGAATGTAATCCGTCCTTTCAGCCTGCCGATGCCATCGACCACCGGAATGGCTACCAGGTCGTACTTGTCCATCATCTCGGCCACCTCTTCCTGCCGGGCACTTGTACGTACACTAATAACATCGGGTTCATAAAGATTCGATATTTTTGTGTTTGTAGAATTCAGGATAAGCTTTTTCAGTGAAAGCACCCCTTTAAGCCGGTCCTGATCATCAGTAACATAGACATAATAAATCTCGTCCACTTCTTCGGCCTGGCGGCTTATCTCCTTCAGGCAGGTAGCCACGGTCCAGTTTTCATTTACTGACACCATTTCCTTTGCCATAATACCACCGGCTGAATCTTCCTCATATTCCATCAGATCGACAATATCGCCGGCCTGCTCGGTATCTTCGATCTCCTTAAGTACTTCCTGCTTCATATCCTCGTCGAGGTCGGCCATAATATCGGCTGCATCGTCCGAGTCCATGTATTCGATAAATTTACTGGCTATAAGTTCCGGAGGGAGAACTTTAAGAAATCTCCGCCTTTGTTGTTCCGGAATTTCAATCAAAACATCGGAAGCCTTTTCGCCCTCCAGCAGCAGGTAAACAAATTTAGCTTCATCCATGGTCAAATCATCCATCACCTCTGCAATATCGGCTGGATGAAGCGGCTCCATGGTAGCTTTCAGTTCATCGGTATTGTTCTCCTCGATTAATTCCTTTAACCGGTCGATGTATTCACGTGTAATTTCGAATTCCATAATCAGCTTTTTTCATCTCATTAATCCTGCAGGCAGCGAATATCCACTTCAGAGGCTATCTTTATAAGGATTACAACAGTCCTGCCCTTTTTCAGGTTTCCATCAATTTTGTCAATTCAATAAAATCAGCAACAGAAAGCTGCTCCGGCCGTTTATCGGCAAAAAGCTCCGGTACCTTTAACCCTGTTTCGCTCAGGGAATTCCGGAGCATTTTTCGTCGTTTGTTAAAAGCCGCTTTTACCACTTTGAAGAACAATTCTTCATTGCAGGGCAGCTTCTCCATGTTATTACGACGAAGCCTGACTACCGCTGATTTCACTTTCGGGGGAGGAACAAAAACCTGTTCGGAAACTGAAAACAGATATTCGGTGTGAAAAAATGCACCTAGCAATACACTAAGTATCCCGTAAGTTTTCTTTCCGGGGGGCGAACTAATGCGTTCGGCTACCTCTTTCTGAATCATGCAAACTGTTTCGTTTACCCGGTTGCGCCATTCAAGGATACGAAAAAAAATCTGTGAAGAGATGTTATAAGGGAAATTGCCAATTATACTAAAGTTCTCAGCAAAGTCAGGAGCATCCCATTTCAGAAAATCATTAAAATAGATTCTCCCGCTTAATTCAGGAAAATGAGCATTTAAATATTCCACCGATTCTGAGTCGATTTCCACCACATAGATTGTTAATTCGGCTCGTTGAAGCAGCAATTTTGTTAATACGCCCATGCCGGGACCTACCTCCAGTACATTGGCTGTTGCAGGACTCAGGCTGTCAACAATTTTTCGGGCAATGTTGCCGTCTTTCAAAAAATGCTGGCCTAATTTTTTTTTGGGCCTGACTATATTCATGATTGTCTGCTTCGTTCATTTATCATTCACACGCTTATATTTTCCTTTTCAAAAATAAAACCAAACAAATTTATATTTTTGTCACCTACTATAAAGCTGAAAAAGTTTTTTATTTGTTGCATTCCGAAATTAATAATTTTCAGGATATATTAATCAAAAAAGATAGAACATAAATCACCGGTTTTGAAAGATATTATTATTAAATCGATAAAATTTACGCTTTTTTTAGCCATTGGGGCCTTTATTTTTTGGCTTATCTACAAAGATCAGGATATTGAACGCATTAAAACGGTACTTAAAAATGAGGTCAACTATTTCTGGATTGTTATTTCACTGATTATTGGTTTATTTAGCCACATAAGCCGTACCATCCGCTGGGGCCTAATGATTGAACCAATAAGTCACAAGCCGCGTTTTATTTATACATTTCTGGCAGTGATGGTAGGTTACCTCATGAATCTTGCCTTTCCCCGAATGGGTGAAGTTACGCGCTGCGGTGTTATGGCCCGGTACGAAAAGGTTTCATTCAGCAAACTGTTAGGTACTGTGGTAGCCGAACGGGCAGTTGATATGATTTCCTTGATGGTGTTGCTTTTAATCGTCGTTATTTCCCAGTTTGGAGAGATGCTTAAGTTTCTGGATAAAAATCCTGAAATTGAATCAAAGCTTAGTTCCTTAATTTCTTCCCCTCTTCTCATAATTATCTTGTTGGGAATTGTGCTTGCGGTTTTTATTTTTCGTAAATCACTGAAAAATACCCTATTTTACAAAAAGTTAAACGCTTTCTTAATGAATCTGAAGGAAGGTTTTATTTCCATCCGTTTAATCAGGAAAAAAGGATGGTTTTTATTTCATTCAGCAGCCATCTGGATTCTTTATTATCTGATGCTATATTCCGTTTTCTTTGCCTTTGAATTTACCAGTAATTTGAATCCGATAGCAGCCCTTACCACCTTTGTACTTGCCAGTTTCGGGATGGTTGCCCCCGTACAGGGAGGAATCGGGGCCTGGCATTTCATGGCCATAGAAGGACTTTCGCTTTATGGAATTGCTTATGAGAATGCAATAATCTTCGCATTCGTGGCACATGCTTCCATGACCTTAATGATTATTGTTTTGGGAATAATTTCCTTACTTGTTTTGCCGTTTATTAAACAACGAAATACTGTCTCAACAAATCCGGCAATTGTGAACGAATAAATAAAAACAAATGTTTCCTTTGAATGAATACCGAACTTTTCATCTCACGCAGGTTATTTTTTGAGAAGAACACCGCAAAGTTTTTGTCTCAGAAAATAATCAGGATTGCCCTGATTGGCATTGCCCTGGGATTGGCTGTAATGATTGTTTCGGTAGCTGTAATTACCGGGTTTAAAGAAGAGATTCGAAATAAAGTGATTGGCTTCGGATCTCATATCCAGGTGGTAAATTTCGATTCCAGCAACTCTTATGAAACCAGACCAATATCGCAAAAACAGCCGTTTCTTGAGAATTTAACGGCACTTGATGGAGTAGAGAATGTAGGGGTGTATGCCACAAAGCCGGGTATGATAAAAACCGATGAATACATTCAGGGAATTGTGTTTAAAGGGGTGGAATCACACTACGACTGGACGTTTTTCAAAAAGAACCTTGTAGTAGGAAACCTTCCATCCATAAGCGATTCGGTAAGGTCGGAACAGATATTGATTTCGGAACAGGTAGCTGAACTCCTGGAAGTCTCAGTTGGCGAGCGCGTGGTTTTGTATTTTATCAATGAAGATGAAAGTTTACCACGAATGCTGCAGCTTACGATAAGCGGTTTGTACCGCACCAGTCTTGAAGAATTCGATAACTTGTTTGTAATGGGTGACCTCCAACAGGTTCAACGACTAAATAACTGGGGCGACGACCAGGTTAGCGGATTTGAAATTGTCATTTCCAACTTCGACCGTATAGACGAAATTGAGCAGGATGTCCGGAATACTGTTCTGAACTACAGTGTTGAAAATGATGCGATACTGCGCACTACTAACATTACCCGTGAATACCCCCAGATTTTCGACTGGCTTTCCATTCTTGACATGAACGTATGGGTTATCCTGATACTGATGGCTGTGGTTGCTGGTTTTAATATGATATCCGGACTGCTGGTTTTAATTCTTGAGCGCAGTAAAATGATCGGGGTGCTGAAAGCTCTCGGTAGCCCCAACTGGAGCATCCGAAAGGTGTTTCTTTACCTTTCGGTATTTCTGACATCCCGTGGCATGTTGTGGGGTAATTTAGCAGGAATAGGATTTGTAATCGTACAGCATTATTTCGAAGTAATTAAGCTGAACCCTACTACTTATTATGTAGATGTTGTACCGGTTAATTTTTCTCTGCTGCATCTGATTTTACTGAATGCTGGAACTGTAGCTGCCACAACTTTAATGTTGGTGGTCCCAAGCTACCTTGTAAGTAAAATTTCACCTGAAAAAACCATCCGTTTCGATTGATGCAAATGTATGCATATGCAATATACACCTGAAAATATAACAAAAGCACTGGCCGGAAACCTTCGGGGAATGGCCTCACATCAGCGGATGATGCCCCCCAACCGTAAGCTAAAGGCTGCTGCAGGAGATTCTTCGCGACTTAAGCCCAGCAGTGTTCTGCTTTTGCTGTTCGAAGAAAATAACGAGCTTTTCATTTGCCTGATAAAACGACCGGTTACCATGAAGCACCATGCCGGACAGGTGGCTTTTCCCGGCGGTCGTATCGATCCTGGAGAAACAGCCCTTGAAACAGCCCTTCGGGAAACATGGGAGGAAATAGGCATTCCTCCTGAAAAGATAATAATACTGGGCTCCCTGTCTGAATTATTCGTCGATGTCAGCGGTTTTCTTATTCAGCCTTTCGTGGGATGGTTGACCAGGAAACCCGGTTTCACCCTGAATGCAGCTGAAGTGGAAAAAGTTATTCTTTTCCCGTTGCTAAAGTATAAAGATAACCTGGAAGAAACCGAACTGGAAACAGTGTCGGGAAAACTAAAAGTTCCCTGCTTCCATTTCGAAGGGGAGATTATTTGGGGGGCAACTGCTATGATTCTGGCGGAGTTTTTTGATGCGATGGATTAGGGTAACGTGATACCTGGTTGATATTTCCGATTTGGATGAAGATGGGTTTGATGAAGTAATTTCATTAATCCCAGGTCAGTGTAATCACAGCCTGTTCCTTTTCTTTAAAGTGGATTGATTCAGATTCAAATTTTTCCTGTTAGTTCAGGCGGTTATATAACAGTCACCGATAACGGTATGAGACGTAAGACAGCATCAGAATACCACGATTCAACAGGCCGCGGCCTGAGTGTAATGAAGGAATTTTACCGGCTGTTTGAAAAATACTATGGATATCAGATTCAAGTAAAAATAATTGATTTGACACCTACCCAAAATAATCAAACAGGGACGAGGGTTGAATTATTAATCCTGCATAAAGAAATTAATAAAAGAACAGGCTAAAATGAATTTTGGAATTCACAGCTCCTCAGATCTTACTGCTTCATGAATGACAGAACCAGGTTCATATCGGTTTTATTTAGGAATGAGGTTTCGGTAATGCTCATAATTTCCCACTACCCGATTCACAAAATTATAAGCCTCCTCGCCACGGGCATAGCCCCATTTAACAGAAGGATCGGTAACATACTTTTCTGCCGATTTGTTTTTTAGAAAATAATCCACATTGTTTCCCCAGACTTTGTTGTCTTTACCATACTTATCGGCAAGCCTCCGGGCATCCTTTACATGTCCTAATCCGATATTGTAGGCAGCAAGAACAAATTTTACCCGTTCCGCAGAATCAGGAAGAGAAGAGTTTAACTGCTCATCCAGCCAATTAAGAAGTAAAATACCTCCTTCAATATTTTGCCTCGGGTCGGTAACATCTTTTACCCCCAACGATTCAGCGGTAGCAGGCATAAGCTGCATCAGCCCAATGGCACCGCCCCATGATTCAACATCAGGCTTAAACCTCGATTCATGATACATTATGGATGATATCAGCCGCCAGTCCCATCCATGCTCCGATGCAATTTCTTTAACAAGATTATCGTAATCTGAAATCTTCCCCCCCGGGATGCTGTGGTAACCACTATTAAAGCGGCCTGATGTACGGGAACTCACAAAATAATGATGGTATATCTGACGATATTCACCAGTTTTTTTAAATTCATCTATCCAGTTATCGAGATAAGATTTCCATTCACTGGAACCCTTCCGTACAGCCCAGGCAATGTTTTGGGGAAAGCTGATTTTAAGCGATACATCAATGTTTGGATAATAGGATTGATTCAATTTGGCAACATTTTCATCACAAACGGTATAATCAATTTCTCCATTCGAAACCATCGCTACCAGCTGTTCCACTCCGTTTACCGAATCCTGGACCACCTGGATTATCTCCCCAATTTCTCCTGAAAGATGCATAAGCCGTTGTGCATAGGTGGTTTTATGCTGTATATGAACAGTTTTATTTGCCAGGTCGAGAGGTGATCTTAGGTGAAGGGAATCTGCTGCCAATTTTTCAGGTTTTCTCTGAACAATAACCTGACGGGTTTGCTTCAGGGGTTTGGTGAAAGTCACTTCCTGCCGGCGTTCACGTGTAACTGTAAGATTTTTGGCCGCAAGGTCGTAGCTACCGTTATTTAATCCCTCAAAAGTTTCTGCCATTTTATTACTGACGATTATCTCGGGTTTCACCTCCAACACCTCACACAATGCCTGTATGAGTTCATACTGATATCCCATGGGTTTCCCCCGGTAAACAAAATAGTTGGTGGAGTTATAATCGATGGCCACTTTAAGTATTCCACTCTGCCTGATACGTTGCAGATCGTTTGTTTCCTGAACAGCGTTCCTCTTTTTTCCATTCTCACATGAATAGAGAAAAATTGCAATTAAAATTAAAAGCAAAAAATTACAAAAGAAATTATATGTATACCACAATTTCATCAATCATAAAACGACCATGCGACACCCATTCTGAAGGTCCTTCGGTTCATTGGATAGCTAGGGGTAGTATAATATTCCTTATCAATAAATTCAGTTCCCACATTCATTAATTTAAAAAAAACACGAGTTCGCTTTAATTGTAAATTTGCGTAAACATCGATATATGGATAGCCACCCACCTTTTCTTCATCTTGCAAATGAAAGAACCCTGTCACCGGATCATAGGCATCGGCATAATATTCAGTATTATACCTGGTATCGACACCGAGATGAGTGAAAAGAACCTTCGCTATTACTAATCTGTAATTAGCAGAAACAAAAGCAGACAAATCGGGCAAATGCAGTACTTCTTCATTACCCGCTTTTTGCCAGAGTAGTTTTGTTTTGAAATAAAAATTACCAAGTTTAAATTCTTTACCGGCATAAGCAGATAATACAAGCAACTGGCCCCCAAACTGAGCGGGAATGCCTTCACCATTATTATAGATGTAATTATTAATGAGAGCATAGTTGGCACTCAATTCAGTCCTTTTATCAGGTACTTTTATGCTGCCGCTAACCGACATTCGTTGCTCCATCTTCAAATCATCATTCCAGCGGATTCTGTTTGAATAGTATTCTTCCTGAAAATAATCGGGCATACTATTTTCTATCTTGCCATTAATATTAATCGATGCCAGTGAATCACCCAAAAGCGATAATGGTTTTGTTATTATTCCTGATAGTTCAGTCTGTCCAACATTCCTTCCAAGCAAAAAAATACGTCCGTCGAAATTCCATCTCCAGAAGCTTCCGGTTTGCCGGAAAATACCCCCACCAACATATATATTGGAATAACGTCTGACCTGTCGGTTGTAAACACCCATTACCGGTCCTGGTGTAGATAAACGAACAAACTCCTGCCCAATAAAAACCCTCTTCCCGAAGCTCGTTTTTCTTTCAGGATTCTCATATTGTTTAAGTTGGAGCACATTGCTTATTTTCCCATACCTTAATGAATCGCTTTCATAATCGTGCCCATAATATGCATTTTCAAAAAAAGTGTTGGTTGAATCTTCCTGATCGATGTATTGTTTAGTATGGTTTTCAAATTGAAATGAATATATAATTCCTGCAAATGGTTTGAAAACTGAACGATTAATTAAATTTTCCTCTTCCTCTTCTTCCTCAAAAATAGAGTCAGCTTCTGTTGCCGGGACTTGTATAAATCTTCCGAACTGATATTCTCCAGTTGTATAAAAATAAAGGTTGCCAAATTCTGAACGTACTGAGGTAAGATTAACATCAAGGAAATCGGTATCGGGTTCACCAAGCAAATCGGCATTTTCGTGCAATCCGCCGTTTTCATTGTTTAAGATACTGTTGCTTATAAAGCCTCCGTAGAGGTTTAACCTGTCGCGGTTATAACTTGTATACAGGGTAACAAAATTGTTCTTGGTTGCCTGATTCTTATACTGTCCTGCCGAACGAGCCTGATCGAAGCGAAAGGTAAAATTCCAAAACGGACTTACATTTTGTGAATGCAAAACATTAAACCGCGTTTCATTTTTTCGGGTTCTGTGTTCACTCTGAGTAAAATCAAGAAGTGTATAAGGAGTACGTGTATTGTAATATTTTACTTCCTGAGGAGTAAGCAGATAAGCATTTCTTGTTCTGAGAAAATAAAAATCGACATTTGCCTTTCTGTTAAAAAAATTATTGTCCAGATAAGGTGTTGCATAATTACCCACATAAGTTGCTGTTATAGCTTCTTCAAAAACAGGATGATAAATATGAAAATAATTAAGAGTAGTATCCATAGGAATGGAATCCATAAAAGCGCCATTCCCATATAATTTCCAGGTATTAACACCTGGATTGACAACTTTTGTTTCTGTAGGTTCTTGGGACTGTACATCCTGATCTTCTCTCCCTTCAAAGTTTGGCTGTGAAAAAACCGAAGCTGAAGGAACAGCTATTACAAATAATACAATTAAGAAGTATAATATGCGCATATCGTTGTGCAAAAGCTGAAGCAAAACTAAAAAAAGCAAAGAAAAGGACGGTAAAACTTAATAACTTTTCATGAAAATTAACAGCTGTAATAAAAAAAGCCCATGCTCCTGGGAACATGGGCTTTGGATAAATCCGGCAGCGGCCTACTCTCC
The DNA here is from genome assembly GCA_041642235.1 of Mariniphaga sp. Lineage (GTDB taxonomy): Bacteria > Bacteroidota > Bacteroidia > Bacteroidales > Prolixibacteraceae > Mariniphaga. The sequence continues at coordinate 385 of JBEPWX010000083.1, read as the reverse complement.
CACTTTTACGCAGTACCATCGGCGCTGGCGGGCTTAACTTCTCTGTTCGGAATGGGAAGAGGTGGTGCCCCGCCGCTATAGCTACCTTAATTTGTCGGGCCGTATAATTGTTTTACGGCCATCAATAACTTTAGGCACAATGGGAAGTAAGTAAGGATTTAGAACCTTTATCGGGGTTCTCTTTTTTTGAAAGAAAGTCTTCGGGCAATTAGTACTGCTCGGCTATGACGTTACCGCCTTTACACCTGCAGCCTATCAACGTAGTAGTCTCCTACGGCCCTTAATCGAGATCTCATCTTGAGGTGAGCTTCGCGCTTAGATGCTTTCAGCGCTTATCTCATCCAGACATAGCTACCCTGCAATGCAGCTGGCGCCACAACAGGTA
>JBEPWX010000082.1:0-9437 GCA_041642235.1 Mariniphaga sp. | reverse complement strand
GCCTGTGTTTAAGCTGAATGTTCAAATCTTTGCTGATCTCCATAAGAGAAGTACCCATTGGATATGAATGCTTTGTTCCAGTGTTGTGACAAAAAATCTCTACCTGTTTCATAAATTTATCTTTTTTACTCCTGTTTATTTTTACCGGTCACTGCTGAATGTGACAATTAAAATTCCTGTTTGTTTTTATTGTACATTATTTTTTAACTACAGCAGTATATTACTTTACCTAAATAAAAGGTAGTTTCATGGCAATGTGAAGTTCCTAATTTTCATGCTATTAATCCATGAGTTTATTCCACATCAGCAATAAAATGAGCATTTAAAAACAATGTACGATAAATGTTTCATAATACATAAAGTCATAAGAACAGGCGGTTATTCCAGGAATGCCAGCAATTTATAAATGCTTTCAAATTTTTTTATTTTACCGTGAAAATTAACTTCCCACCTGTTATCTTTAACCACTACAATAAAATCAGGTTTCGCATGCATAACGATTTGATACCCCTTTCGGTTGAGAGCACGCAATGTCCACGATAGTGGCATGCCCTCACCTTCTACCTTCACTTTTGCACGAAACTCCTTTTTAAAGAAAAACTCACCTTCATTATCATCAAAGCCAATATTCTTATTACTAAACAGCTGGTTAAGCCAATCATTCAGAACAGCATCTTCGGGAGCCCCTTGAAAGCTGCCGGAAGAAGTTACCAACCATAATTTATCTACTTCACGTAGTGCAATATTCAAATCGTGGGTTGACAATACTACCGTTTTATTTTTGTTAATTGCTAAATTCTGCAAAAGATGAAATATCTCGTACTTATTACTCACATCCAGATAAGCAGTAGGTTCATCAAGGATAATAACAGGTGTGTCCTGCGCCAATGCTCTTGCAATCATTGCCCGTTGCCTTTCCCCGTCACTTATCTGCAACACCGATCGATGTTCAAATCCATGCAGGCCTACCTTTTGGATAGCATCCGAAACAATCTCTTTGTCGTTATCAGAAAGCATACCAATCCAGTTGGTATAAGGAAACCGTCCATAAGCTACAAGATCAAAAACAGATAAATTTGGTACCCGGATTGTTTCAGTAGAGACAAAACTTATGATGCGGGCAGCTTCCTTTGGATTGAAATCACCAAGAGACCTGCCTTCGATTTTAATATCTCCGGCAAACCAGGGCTGAAAACCGGCAAGTGTACGCAACAGGGTACTCTTACCAATCCCGTTGCTTCCTATAAGTGCCACCATTTCACCTGAAGAAGCAGTCAGATTAACTTCCTTTAAAACTTCGATTGGAGCTTCTCCCGGTTGCGGATAACCGACTGAGAGTCTTTCAAGTTCAATATTAACCTGTCTATCCATTTATTAAACCGATACGAATTTTCTATTCTTAATAATCATCCAAATAATTACCGGAATACCTATTAGAGCTGTAACTGAATTAACTGGAAGAGTTGTCTGCATTCCCGGAAGCTGCGAAACAATGTCGCTGAACAGCATCACAATACTTCCGGTTAAAATTACTGCAGGCACCAATACCAGATGATTGGCAGTTTTAAACAATACCCTGCATATATGAGGCACAGCTATTCCAATAAAACCAATTGGACCGCAAAATGCTGTAATTGTCCCTGCCAGCAAGCTGGCACTTGAAAATATAACAATCCGGCTTGTTTTAACAGAAACACCTAATGACCGGGCATAATCTTCTCCCAGTAAAAATGCATTCAGATCTTTTATTTTAAAGAATGAGAGTACTATTCCAAATATGATAGCAGGTGTTAGTACCATAAGTTGTGCTTTTGTAACGCTGCCCAGACTACCCATCGTCCAGATTACAAACGCCTTGAGCATGGATTCACTGCTAAAGTATTGGAGTATACTTACAATTGCTGTAACAGCACTGGTGAATAGTATCCCCAGAATAAGCAGGGTCATTATATCATTTACCCGTGCCGAAACATAAAGTACCAGCAACATAACAAGAAAAGAACCTAACCAGGCCACCAGTGCAAGAGGCCAGGCCCCTGAAAAAGAAAAAACGCCAACTGCGAGGGTAGACGAAAACCCCAATACAAACAATGCAACCCCAAGGCTTGCACCAGCAGAGATACCTAATACATAGGGTCCTGCCAACGGATTCCGAAACACCGTTTGCATCTGTAGTCCGCTCAGGGAAAGAGCCGCTCCTGTAAGTATTGCCGTCAGTGCTTTTGGCAAACGAAAATCAAGCACAATGGTCCTGAATGTATCACTTGTTCCTTCAAGGGAGAAAAATGCCCCAAAAACCTCCTCAAATGGAATAATAACAGAACCTAATAAAAGATCAGCCAAAAAAAATAGCAACAGCAATACACCCAGCACAAAAAACTGCAGCCACATGGTTAGCTTTTTGGGTTTTTGAATAACACTCATTTAATTTCCGTATAATATATCAGCTCCTCCTCAATTAAACCGGGATGAAATATTTTAATTAAATCGCGCAAAATAAGATGCGGGTTCACGGTTCCACTTTCCCAGAAATCATTTCCCCCATGATTGCTAAGCCGGTTAATATTGTTGTACAGTTTTCCCTCCTTAAAGACTTTAAAACTTTGAAATCGCTGGTCAGCAGCGAGTATTTCTTTTTTTGAGGAAAGATTTCCCATATTCATCCATATATCAGCTTCACCTCCCCAGGCAAGGGCATTCTCAAATGAAATAACATAGCTTTCATGAGAAGAATTATTTCTGCCGATATACTCACCTCCTGCATCAGCAATCATATTCGCAAGGTAGGAATTTCCTCCCGGAACCCACCACGAATCTTTATAAGGTGAACCCACCAATACTTTTGGCTTATAGATTCTTTCCTTTGCCAAATCTTTCAAATTGTTGTATTCCTTCTCTACCCGGTTGAAATAATCATCAGCCACTTCCTCCTTTTCAAAAAAGGCACCCATAAACCTTATCCAGCCGGCTTTACCAAGGGGAGATTCTTCGAGGTATTCGGCTACCATAACTGCCGGAATACCCAGCTCCTCCAATTTATGACTAATACTCATCACTTCACTTCCAATACCATACAGCAATACCAAATCCGGTTTCAGGTTAACAATCAGCTCATAATTCAGGTTCTGTCCATAGCCCACATCCGGTACCTTCCCCTGTTCCATCCTATGCCGAATATCTGAATTTGAAACATACTGACTCCCTGATATTCCCACTACAGTATTATTTTCTCCCAATACATCAATATAAGCCAGATGGGTAGTTGAAAGGCAGACAACACGTTCTACCGGAGTTTTTATCACCTTCCGGCCAGCAAGGGAATCCCCCACCTCGTTATCCCTGTTGACCAGGTAATAGTCAAAATAAATATCTTTGGCTTTTTCCCAGGGGTTGGATACAATAATTTTTTTTAAGCCGGTTTTTTCATCCAGTGTCTTTATCTGAAAACCATTCTCCCTTTCACCCTGACGGTCAGAAGAAATATTTTTATCTTCAACATTTCCACATGCTGCAATTACCAGAACCAATACTACCAAACTAAATAAAAAGCGCATAATTAAAAATTACCTGGGAATGTAAACAACTTTTTGAGAGATAGTGCCCGCAGCTGCATTAAACCTCACAAAATAAACTCCCGGATTATTTCCCGACAAATCAAGTTGTATTTTTTTTCCCTGAAGGTTAAATTTTCTTACCCGGACCTCCTTACCAATAAGATTAAAAACCCTTATATTTTCAGGAATAATTATCTGCCCCGCTTCGAAGGTAAATATGCCCTGAACAGGATTGGGATATACAACAGATTCACCAGGTTTATTAACTAACTGTTTCTTGGGTGCAGGTTCATTTACATTGCAAGCCAAAAGTTCCATAACATTTGACATAGAATGCCCGTCACTGTTGGTATTTTGAAAATCAAACCATGTATTATTTTGTTTAAACCAAAAGAAATTTTCTTTTTCCGGCTGACGTAATGACTGATAGACAACAAATTCCTCCTCCGGTTGCAATTTACTCAGTTCAAAACCGACAAAAAAAGTATCCGTTGGTTCTACAATCCTGTCGAATCCGATAAAATTCATGGCATCGGCCACCAAACTGTTAATCAATACCTTTTGTGAATAAATAACTGACTCCGGAGAAAACCTTCCACTATAAATCTTGATTGTAATTTCGCTGGTGCTTAAAGGATTAGACAATTCTATCAAGCCTACTCCAAGTGAGATGCCATAGAGTTGCTCATCACCTGGTACAAAAAACCGTTCTGCGAATTCAGTTATATTCAAAGTATTACTGCCACCCCAGTAACCAGCTTCCCGGGCACCTTCATAAAGCACAACATTCTCATGTTCATCTGTATCTTCCAGATTGGTAAAGGCCATACAAAACTCTTCTCCTGCATAAAATCGCTTTCCCGGGTGGCTTAACTTTTTTGAATCCAATGGATCAAGCCAGTATTTCAGCTGACGGGATGAATCGGAAGCATATTCCCATGCCATATCCATCCGGGCAAAGTAATCGTTCTCCGGGTTAAAGCATGTGGCTAATCCACCAGTGAGGGTTCCGATAACTTTTCCTGTAGGTTCAAACAATGCCCCTCCCGATGAGCCGTGCTCAGTAACACCTTCTTCCCAGCGGATAACCCTTAAAAATCCAAACTTTGTATAATCTGATGAAAAATCTGAAATTACAGGTGGATGGAAGTCCATTGCAATTTTCTTAATATGACCTTGCGGATGGTGTATGCTTATTGAGGAATCAGGTAAATTACCACTCCAATCCCATCCTGCATAGTAAGGCCGAAAATCAGGAGGGGGAATGCTGCTCATCTCAACCAGCGTGAAGTCAAGGCTTTCGGAAAAAGCCTTCATTTCTGCGCCCGAGACTGAATTTGCAGGATCACCCTCCAGCGGCGCACAATAAGGACTTTCATAATTAAACGTAAATACGGATGTCTCTGCATATTCCGGCCGGTCAAAACAGTGAGCAGCCGACAAAATATATGGACGTTCATTTTCGGCTGTATTGTTCATCAATGTCCCCGAACAAACTTCCTTTCCGTTCACAATTATCCGGCATGTTGCATCTCTCACATCATACCATCTTTCGGCTATATCGCAATTGATATCCACATTACATGAACCTGGTATTTCTCCCAATGGATTACGTTCATCAAATTTTAATATATTCATGAAATCATGATTGACCTCTGAAATTATAAATCCACCGTATTTATTTTTCCCTGCAGGAACCTCATACTGAACAGTCAGTACTTCACCAGGAACAGGAGAAACAGCAAATTTCCCCCATTCTTTATTGTTAGCAGGTGTAAAAGCGCCAAGAACATATGTTTGATCCTCATTAAAAAGAAATAAACGTGAGCCTTCAGGAAGAAAAAAATTATCGAAAATCAAGTTCAGGGAATATGCTCCTACTGATTTTATTTTTATCCTCCACACATCAAATCCATTTATATTCCGCATCCAGAATCCATCATTCTCAGGAGATAAATTCACTTCAAATCCATGAGCAAACTGAAAAGGTTTTAATTGCAGTGCCTGTTTCTGCTGTTCTTCATAATGCAGTTTAAGTTTATGATTAATTACCGCAGGCATCACAATTTCAGGTATACCACGGCTTTTTAAAGCAGGAACTTCCAAGGGCTTCCCCCCTTGTGAGATCTGCCCTGCAGCATATTCAACCATGAACAAAATACAGGCAATTGACAGTATAACCCAACGCATTAATTTACTTTTTCGCCAAAGTTAATATTAATAATCGGAGGACAATTTCTTCCCATTTCAATTTCTGAAATGTAGCTTTAAAACAGAAAAAATTATAATTTGCAATTTCTAATTATTACTATAAGCAGAGCTCTAGAAATATTATAGATTTTACGATGAAAGTACTTGCATTGTATGTGGACGAATTCAGCTATATTCCTGCTCAAAAGAACCTGAAAGAGGCTGAGGAAATTTCAAAAGGAGAAAACTATACCGATTCTGTCCTTGCTTTTATTCAGGTTGAGGAGAACGATGAGGAGCATGATGTAAAAAGCAGGGAAAAAAAACTGGTAAACCACCTGAAATGGGTTGCCCGCAAAAATGACTGCAATAAAATAATCCTCCATTCATTTGCCCATCTTTCCGAATCCAAAGGTTCTGTGGAATTCACAAAAGAGATTTTTGACCATGCTGAAAAACGGCTGCAGAACGGAGGCTTTATTACTGCCCAGACACCCTTCGGATATTTTCTCGATTTACAGATTAAAGCACCAGGTCATTCACTGGCACGAATTTGGGCGTCGCTTTAACAGCAGTTTTAAACTTCCCCTTCTGCACTTTGATTCCAGGCTGCATACCTGATAACCGGATTACTGAGCCTCAAAATTTAATCCATTATGGTCGGACATTATCTTTCGTTTAATTTGAGGTAATTTTTCTACCTTCCGGCTTTTCCCCTTGTTTCTGCATATCTTTTTTTCAATTTCAAAAACAGATTTTCTCTGAACCAAAAGGTATATTGTATTCCGGGTTTCATGATCAATACTGATTTCTCCAGGATAATATAGCCCGGTTTTAGTTATACCTTTTATTGTTTTGGGATACCAGCTGCCGGGATTGTTTCATAAAATCAATCACACACAACATGAATCATTTATTTAGCCCATCCTGGAACTGCATTAAAATAAACTTCAAAAAACTGGCCTATTAAAAGATAGGTCATTAAAGTTATAATTATCACACCCATTAAATTCAATGTAAATCCCGTTCGCATCATATTACGGACAGTTACACGCCCAGTTCCGAAAATGATGGCATTAGGAGGAGTAGCTGTTGGCAGCATAAATGCCAAAGAGGAGGCGATAGTAGCCGGAATCATAAATAGAAGAGGGTTATCGCCTGTAGCCAGGGCTATACTTGCAAATACAGGCAAAAGCATTTGGGTTGATGCTACATTTGAAGTAAGTTCAGTAAGAAAGGACATTAAAGCCACAATGGTTAATACAAAAATAATTGAAGGTATTCCTGAAAGCCATGTAAGTTGTTCCCCAAACCACAATGCAAGGCCCGATTGTTCAAATCCAAGTGCAAGGGCAAATCCGCCACCAAAAAGCAACACAATATTCCAGGGCAGCCGGTTGGCAGTTTCCCAGTCCATAATCTTCCCTCCACCATTGTTTTTTGCAGGCCATATAAAAAGAATCAGGGAGATGAATATGGCTACTGTTCCGTCGTTTATAAAACCGGGACTTTCAAACAATGATGCCCAGCCATTAAATGTAAAACTGTCGGAGCTGATTTCCGAACGGGTAATCCATAACCCGGCCAGTACGATAAATAAAATAAACACTATCTTCTCCTCGTAGGATGCCTTACCCAATTCTTTCAACTGTATTTTAAACGTATCTTCCGATAAATTGTTCCATTTTTCACGCGGACGAAAAAGAAGATAAAGCAGAATAAAGGAAGCAATAAACATTATAACTGTGATTGGAAATGCGAACAAAAACCACTGAGTAAATGAAATTTCGGGTGCAGAAGGGAAAAGTACTGCAAAAATACGTACAAATATAAGATTGGTTGGCGTTCCCACCAGTGTGGCAATTCCTCCGATAGATGAACTGTAGGCAATACTCAAAAGTAAACCAAGAGCATAGTTTGAAATTTTATCTCTGCCTACACTTTCTTCTATTTTATAGATAATTGAGGTAACTATAGGGATCATCATCATTGTTGTGGCAGTATTTGAAATCCACATGGAGAGAATCATGGAAGCAGTCATAAATCCAAACAGGATACGTGCCGGACTCACACCCACCCATTGAAGAATGATTAAAGCAATTCGCTTATGCAGATTCCACTTCTCCATAGCCAATGCCATGATAAACCCACCAATAAACAGAAAAATAATGTGGTTGATGTATGCTTCAGAAACTGCCCGGCCGTCGGTAATGCCCAGGATTGGAAAGGCTGCAATAGGTACCAGAGCAGTTACCGATAAAGGAAGTGCTTCAGAAACCCACCAGATTGCCATGAGCATGGCAACAGCAAAGGTTTGGGTGATTTCCGGTTTCCCCGGCTCAAGATCAACAAAAAATAATATCAATAAAAAAATAATAGCTCCAGCTATTAATCCAAAAGTACTTCTTCTGTTCTGAGGTGGTTTTCCCGCTAGCAGTCTTGTCATAGAATCAGGTTTACTTAAATCTCAAAATCTTTGTTCTGTTAAAAATTCATCTTTCGACTTTTTAGGGTTAAAAATAGTTTTTTATTAATACAAATCGATTAGCAGGAATCATGGAATTAGTCTGTCGTGTAAAAAATATATGCCAATAAAATTTATTGATATTCCTATATGAATAATTTTCGTGCATAATCTAAAGTTTCCGGTCTTCCAACATCAAGCCAGAAATCAGATGGATCAAAATACCCATTTATAACCTCTTCTTTTGCCAGGTTAAGATACAAATCGGTCATGGAAAAACGATCTTCTTTGGGCATAAGGCTTAAAATCCGGGGGTTCACCAGATGAATTCCGCTGAAAGCCATTTCGGTTGCATCATTAAATTGCTCCGGAATTGAAATTCTTTTATCTCCCGTTTTTTTGTTAATCCAACCTACCAGTCTTTTCCCGCTGTTGAATTTAAAGTACCGCTGTGTTTCCCTGTTCCTGACCACCAATGTAGCCAATGCTCCCGATTCCAGATGTTCCTGAAGTAATTCGCTAATGCTGACGTTACTCAGTACGTCCACATTATACATCAGAATCGGTTCATCAGAATTTCCTAATAAAGAAGCTGCTTTCTTTAAAGCTCCTCCAGTTTCAAGCAATTTGGTGCTTTCATCCGAAATCTTAACCTCTACTCCAAAATCATGACTTTTTAAATAACCGGTTATTAAATGCGGAAAGTGATGAACATTAACAACAATTTCAGAGATCCCCTCCCGCTGTAACTTTTCAATTACATGTTGCAGTAACGGTTTTCCACCAACTTCAACAAGTGCTTTTGGTTTATTGCGGGTTTCCTCCTTTAATCTTGTTCCAAGTCCGGCAGAAAATACGAGAGCTTTCATTTGTATTATCTTATCCTATCTAAACTTCGAACAAGAGCCTCATCTTTACCTATCGCCCGAATGGCCAGATAATCCAGTATAGCTGCTATCAGCGGTAATATTATTGGAATTTTGTAGGCTACCTCTACATTTTCAAAACCAGCATAGATAAAATAAAAAAGAATGCCCAACAAACCAAGCAGTAAAATGATAGTAAATGTCAGCAACCTCATCTGCCGGATGCGATGCTTATACATAAATATGATCACAATGTGAATCAGCGTAATCAAACCAATAAATGCCATAACAGGCAGCCCGTCAAAAATAACCTGGTCTCCCTGGGTTATGCCCATGGCATCAAAGACATACAGCTCGCCATTT
>JBEPWX010000081.1:0-9493 GCA_041642235.1 Mariniphaga sp. | reverse complement strand
CAAATCAGCAACGTACAATAAAAAAAAGGATTGAATCACCATTTCATGAGGGGGATTTATCTGAAACAGAATCGGATTTTTTGGGAGACAATACATCGTATAAAAACCTAAACCTCTCAGTTATACAATACAATCAGTTTAATCGCATATCACTTGTCAGTAAAGAAAAAAAGGAACGGTGCACTATTGATTTGGAGCTTAAAATTAAAAATAATATTGATGACATTTCTCTTGAGGAATTGGTAATTCTGGAACTAAAAAGAGATAATCTTGTAGAAACTTCTCCTCTTGTTTCTCTTTTAAAAGAATTTAAAATCAGGCAAAAAGGATTATCAAAATATTGTACAGGCAGGGCAATACTTGAATCCCGACTGAAGAGTAATAAATTTAAGCCTCGCATATTATATCTTAATAATAAAATATTAACAAACCAACTGCAATATTTCACATGATAAACATTGGACCATCACAGATCGATTTTTTAATTACACTTGCTTTACGTTTTTCATTTAATCTGATAGTTACATTTGTAATTGTGGTTTTATTGTATGCACGAATTAGCAGACGTAAAGAATTTTATTTCAGCTACTTTGCAATAAGTATAGCGGTTTTCCTATTGGTTTTTCTTCTTGAGAGTGTAAAAATTGAACTCGGTTTTGCATTGGGGTTATTTGCCATTTTTGGAATCATTCGTTACCGTACCGATGCTATTCCCCCTAAAGAAATGACCTACCTGTTTATCATTATTGCTGTTTCGGTAATTAATGCTCTTTCGAAAGATTACTTCGGACTTGTTGAGTTAACCTTCGTAAATTTGCTTCTGGTTGGCGCTTTATGGGCTTTGGAAAAAATCCTCATGATGCGCAGCGAAAATTCACTTGTTGTAGTTTATGAAAAAATTGAAAACCTGCACAAAGACAGAGAAGCAGAAATGCTTAAAGATCTGGAGCAACGAACAGGAGTGAAGATTATCCGATACCAGGTTGATAAAATAAATTACCTCAGGGATATTGCCCGCATTACCATATATTTCGACAATAACGGTTCAACTAAACGAGAAATAAAATTATGAGCAGACTAAAGTATTCCCTGCTTATCTTCAGCATGATAATTTCCTGCAGTATGGCAGTGCAGGCAAAAACGGACAAATTCGGTACCTGGATTGAATTTGAGGTTGAAAAAGAATTTCTGAAGCGTTTTGCTTTCAGCATCACTCCTGAATTCCGGTTCCAGGACCAGTTCATCCTTGATGAATACATGCTCCAGGGGAAGCTGTCATATGAACCTTTTTCATTTTTATCATTGGCAGGTTCTTACAGGCTAGGGACGGAGGTTAAGAGACAGGAGGATTTAAATTACAGCCGAATTGCTCTTGATGTGCAGGTGTCTCAGGATATTAACCGATTCGAGGCATCATTCCGTACCCGCTATACTAATTTTCGGGATTCAGAAGAAGATGAACCGGGAAAATATATCAGACCACGGTTAAAACTCGAGTACGATATCAAAGGAAACAAAATTACCCCATATATCAATTATGAATTGTTTCATAATCTGAGTGAAAAAGAATTACATAAATATAGAATAGATGCCGGGGTTACCCGAAAAATTGCAAACCTTCACCGCATCGGACTATATTATCGTCTTCATGATTACTTTACTGAAAAAGAATCTATCCATATTTTAGGAATCGAATACAGATTAAAATTTTAAAATCGATTTACCTATTCCATGCATTAAATGGTTTATTTCAGTTCTGTTCAATTGATTTACTGAAAGAAAAAGCCCCTATTACAGAACAACATAAAGGTTGAGCTGTTTCATAGTCTAAAAGCTCATTATGAATTCCGAATCATTAAAGGATTTTATATTAAATGAACTTCAGAAGCATGATCATGATGGTTTAAAAGGAACCAAATTGTCAGTTCATATCCCCATTCAGGAAAAGCTTTTGAATATCATTGCTCAAACTATAGTTTCCACCTCGGAAGCAATGAAGGATTTTGATTCATTGTATTTCAGCGAAATGGGAGAAAACGAATTTCTCTTATACATAGACCACAAGAAATTTAAGAAAAACATCAGATGCGAAATTCAAGGAATAGAGTATAACTATTATTCAGATCCAATTTTAAAAATAAAGTTTCTTGAAGGCATTCATTTTTATGAAAAAGTCGCTTTAAAATCGGCAACAACATTTAAAAAGGGATGGAAATGGCTTAAAACAAAGTGGCAAGATGAAAATGGTTCACAAGAAAAAGCTAAACCTGCTGTTGATATTTCATCATCGAAACTTAAAATAAACTTATCTCAATTATTAAAACAGCAAGATCTTGATTACCTGACCTCTCTCATATCATGGGAAGATGTTTCTACTCATGAAAATACATTAGTGATTGATTTTAGTATAAAAGTTTAAATCATGAAAGCAGTAGTTCACAGAATCCTAGAAAATAATTTAGACGAATTAAAGGGATTATCAATAGAAGGCGAAATTCCAGTTACAGAAGAGTTCCTGAACGAGTTGATAAGGCTTTACATTGCAGACAATACTCAGAATGAATCAACAATTCAACAATCTTCTTCTTCCTATAAAGAAGGAATTAATATCAGTCAGATATTAAAGAATCTCGACACAAAAGAATTAAAAATAGAACTCAAAGAAAAGTCCTTAATCGTAAAAGTAAGCGCAAAAAAGTTCTGAGAATATTCACTAAAAAGTTCAAGCCATTTTTTTTACGAATGGCTTGAAAAATCTGAATAGGAATATTTTGTATCTATTTATACATTTCAGCAAAATATTTATAAAACAATGGTATGGTTTTAATACCATTAAAGAACTGGACAAGCGGGTAGTTTTCATTTGGAGAATGAATAGCATCCGATTCGAGACCAAAACCCATTAATACTGATTTTATCCCCAACACTTCCTCAAAAGTAGATATAATGGGTATGCTTCCTCCTGAGCGCACCGGAACCGGTTTCTTTCCGTAAACATCGGCATAAGCTTTTTCCGCTGCCTTATATGCAGGAAAATCAATCGGGCAAACATATCCCTGGCCTCCATGAAGAGATGTAACCACAACTTTAACCGATCCGGGAGCTATTTGCTCAAAATGATGTTTAAAGAGCCTGGCAATTTCTTCATGATCCTGATTAGGCACCAGGCGGGTTGAAATTTTAGCAAAGGCTTTTGAAGGCAATACGGTTTTGGCACCTTCGCCAGTATATCCTCCCCATATACCACAAACATCGAAGGATGGTCTGATACCCGTGCGTTCTGTCGGGGAATATCCTTTTTCGCCGGCAAGCTCATCCACAGCAATCGCATTTTTATATTCTTCTTCATTAAAGGGTGCCTTGGCCAACAGTTCCCTTTCTTCCTGAGAAACTTCCAGTACATCATTGTAAAATCCCGGAATGGTAATTTTCCCATTTTTGTCAACCATCTGGTCAATCATTGAGCACAGAATATTTATCGGATTAGCCACTGACCCTCCAAACAGACCTGAATGCAAATCACGATTTGGTCCGGTTACTTCTACCTGCCAGTAAGCCAGACCCCGTAAACCAGTAGTTATAGAGGGAATCTCTGGAGCAATCATTGCTGTATCTGAAACAAGTATGACATCTGCTTTTAGCATTTCCTTGTTTTCTTTGCACCACTTTCCAAGGTTGGGTGAACCTATCTCCTCTTCGCCTTCAATCATGAATTTCACATTACAGGGAAGCATGTTTGTTTTTACCATCATCTCAAATGCTTTGGCGTGCATCATCCCCTGCCCCTTATCGTCATCAGCACCACGCCCCCAGATTTTACCATCCCGAATTTCAGGGTCAAAAGGTTTCGAATCCCATTTTTCTATAGGGTCAACCGGCATTACATCCATATGGCTATAAACCAATACCGTTGGCAAGTCGGGATTAATTATTTTTTCGCCATAGGTTACAGGATTCCCTTCTGTTTCGTAAACTTTGGCCTTATCGGCACCTGCCTCAAGTAACAGCTTCTTCCAATACTCAGCCGCTTTATACATATCGGGCTTATGATCTTTAATCGAGCTGACAGAAGGAATTTGCATCAAGCCAAATAATTCTTTCAAAAATCGTTCTTTGTTCTCTTCAATATAACTTTCTATAATCTCCATAACAGTATGAATAAGTAGTATAAAATTCATTTGAAAAAATACAGATTTCCTTTCGAATATAAAAAGCAATATGTCATAAAATGGCAAAAGGCAGCCATTTTATGACCACCCTTTGCAATATAGAATAAATATAAGTCTAATTCACTACTTTTTGAAATCGAGCCTCATTAAAATATTTGGCAAATTCCAAATCGGTTTTTGCCAGATCTTTTGCTTCCTGATTCAGTTCAATTGCAGCTTTTAATGAATCATATAATAAATTCTCTCTTGCAGTACGAGCGCCAACAACAGCTTTCAAATACTCTTGCTTAAAACAATCCTCGGCTTCGAAAGCTTCCAGGTCTCTCAATGCCCCGTTATTGTCTCCGGTAAGCATTTTTGCCAGTGCAGAATTTACATCCTGATAATTCCTGAAATATCTTGCTGCCTGATCGTAATTTGCTTTCTTAATGCTAACGATACCCAGATTGTAATTAACTTCATCACCAGCACCGGAAGCAGATCCAAATAATGTCTCGGCATCATCCACTCTATTTTCATATAGGGCAATAGCTCCAAGATTATTTTTAATTATCGGCTCATCATTTTTAAGTGATTCAGCTTTTTCGAATAAGGACTTTGCTCTTTCATAATTCATTTGTTTTACCAAAACATACCCAGCATTATTTGGTCCACGCCAATCATTCGGATAAACTTTTATAAATGAATTATAAACTGAAAGCTGTTCATCCAGATCACTAAATAAGTTAGCAGCATAAAGAAGTTCTGCCGGATTCAGCGATGCAGGATCTGATTTGGCAATTGACATAAGTTCTTCATCTGTTTTTCCAATCATTTCAATACTGGAAAGCAGTTTGGCACGACGCAGCTGAGGAAGAATTTCATCAGCAAGAGCTGTGAATGTTTCCGATAGATTACGGATTTCACGCTCGCGTACTTCAGGATCGGTGTACATTGAAAGAACTCTCAGGATTAATTCTTTATCCTGAATATTTGACTGCTCAACTTTTTCTTTAAAACCTTCCCAGTCCTCCGGAGTATACCTTGTTTTTAAATTCATATCAACACCCAGTTCACGTAATTCCTTTGCAAGAAAATCAGAAGAAGTATCCTTACGTTTACCTGCCAGTTCAGTATTGAAATCAATCGTTCCATCGGGTGATGCATATGCTGAGACTTCAATGTCTCTCAAATCAATACGTTCATCCTCATTTGCATTCTGAGTATATTCCAGAAACTTTTTAACATCTTCCTTGCTTATCTCTTCATTGCGCAGATTGGCGCGATTAATAATGTAATGAATATCGGCAACCATCTCATCGGGGACAACTCGTTGAAATGGGTCAATATTTGGATCGTATTTTCCAGAGTTATTAGCTTCACGACGGACTCCAAGAATTGGCTTCGGAACATTTGCCACCATTGTGCTGGTAGCAATAACACCATCAGCAATTTTAATCGGATTGAAGTCAAGAGTACGGTTACCTTTAGAAGCAGTAATATTCACAAAGAGTTCCGATCTTCTCATGTCCTCTTCAAACTCAGCATCATCCTTATAGCTAAAAGTACCACCAGCATTGTGACTAATTACACGATTATTCCCCTGAACATTTTCCCCCTGCAGTGTAACAGAATTAAATTCTTTTTCACCACCATCATACATCAAAACAGGAGTAGCAGTTAATGTAGCTTTTTTATTGAAATACTTAGTTGGAAATCTTCCATCAATGGTTAAATCAACTTCTCCTCCATGTGCTTCAAGAACTTCGGGCGTAACTTTAAACTGAATTTTGTCAGCATTATTTTTCATCTTCTTTAATCCTGCGCAGCCCGAAAATAGCACAGCAACCAAAGCCAGAAGAGCTAAAGGTTTAAAATTGAAATTTTTCATAACATACCGTAATTTATTTGAATGATTGTATACGTTTTCTCCCGCGCACAAAAATAACAAGCTTTTTCGTATAAGAAAGCCTATTATGTTAAAATCAGACGATTTATTCCTAATTTATAATCGCTTTTAAATAGGGCATTTTTTACAAGCTGATAGTGGTTTATATTGTCAACAAAGTCAATATTCTTCACATCAATTATCAGCACTGGAAATGATTTGATTCCCCTAAGATAACTATAATATCCATCCCTGATATTATCCAGATAAACGGCAGAAATATCCTGTTCATAATCCCGCCCTCTCCTCTTTATATTCCTAAGAAGATTTTGTGTGTCCGTATGCAGGTAAACGTATAAGTCGGGTTTTGGAATGGTATCGGATACCATATCGAATATTTGTCTGAAAAGATGATACTCATCAGGCTTAAGGGTATTTTGAGCAAAGATGGCCGTTTTTGAAAAGTAATAATCGGTTACTACCAGCGGATGAAACAAATCCCGGTTCAGCACCTCTTTTTTTAATTGCTTATACCTGTCGGCCAAAAATGAAAGTTCAAGCGAAAAAGAATACCGTTCCGGATCTTTATAAAACTTAGGTAAAAACGGATTATCAGCAAACTGCTCCAGGATGAGTCTGACATTCAAATCATCAGCCAGCATTTTTGCCAGGGTTGTTTTGCCCGACCCAATATTTCCTTCAATAACTAAAAACTGCATGAATTACTTTGTTGGTTACATTAGCATTTTCTTTTCTCTGATTTTTCTGTCTTTTTGGTTCCCGCGGATATAGCCAACGAGCAACCCCAAAGAAAAGCCTCCTGAAAGATATGCCCAGTTATACTGCGAGAAGAGCATCATTAACAGAAATCCTGTTATTGTGCCTAAAACTATTCCGTAAAATGAATGCCTGTAGGTATAATGAAAGGGTGTGTAAAAACCATGTTCCTTTTGCATATGCGAAGCAAGCTTGTTAATAAGGCGATCGTAATCGCGACGCAATTTGCCCGGGGTACCAATTGCCTGATCAATATTAGCGACTATCTCGTTTATAATAATCTTCTGCCTTGTACAAACCGGGCACTTACCTGAAAAAGTTCCTGTTCTTTCCACATTACGTTTAAATTCCTCCACCCGAAAAAACCTCAGATCGCTTTGGCGTGTATCTTTGAGTTTCTCATTTATGGTTGAAATTATTTGTGAATTCCAATCTTTCATTCGCCACCATTTTAACTCCAAAGTTACAAAAAAAGAAAAGCTGTCCGATAAATGAACAGCTTCTTCCCTGATATATAATTTTTCTGACTTTCTAATCGCGACGTGGTCTCCGGTCTCTCCGATCGCTGTCATGTCTGTTATCATCGCGACGGTTAAAATCACGACGGTTATTGTCCCTGCGATCATCCCTTCTTTGGGGGCGGTCACCGCGATCTCCCCTGTCGAAACGTTCACTTCGCGGAGGACGTTCAACATAACCTTCCGGCTTTGGAACCAATACTTTTCTGGATAGTTTCAGCTTCCCTGTCTTTTCATCTATGCCAATCAGCTTCACCTCCACTTCTTCGCCTTCTTTAATAAAATCCTCAGCCGATTCCACACGGTTCCAGTCCATTTCTGAAACATGCAGCAAACCATCTTTTCCAGGAATGATTTCAACAAAAGCTCCAAATGAAACTACCGATTTTACTTTCCCGGTATAAATTTCACCTACTTCAGGCAATGCAATAATAGCCTTAATGCGCTTTTTAGCTGCTTCCAGCGGTTCAACACCTGCACCTGAAATCTGCACTAAACCAACCTTTTCAACTTCCTCAATTACAATCACCGTGTTGGTTTCTTCCTGGATAGCCTGAATGACTTTTCCACCCGGACCGATAACAGCACCAATCATATCTTTCGGAATTTCAATCACCTCAATTCGCGGTACGTTAGGTCTATATTCCGCACGTGGTTCAGGAATTACCTCAAGCATTTTATTTAAAATATGCAATCTTCCTTCTTTTGCCTGCTGAAGTGCTTTTGAAAGTACTTCATAGGAAAGCCCGTCAACTTTAATGTCCATTTGAGTGGCAGTAATACCGTCAACCGTGCCGGCAATTTTAAAATCCATATCGCCAAGGTGATCTTCATCACCGAGGATATCGGACAATATAGCATATTTAGTCAATCCTTTATCGGAAATCAATCCCATTGCTATTCCTGAAACCGGTTTTTTAATTTTCATGGCACAATCCATCATGGCCATAGTACCGGCACAAACTGTTGCCATCGATGATGATCCGTTTGATTCCAGAATATCGGAAACAACCCGGATGATGTAGGGAAAATCATCAGGAATTATCTTCTTCAATGCCCTGTGGGCCAGATTACCATGCCCGATTTCCCGGCGGCTAAGTCCACGGGGGGTTTTTGCTTCTCCCACACAAAATGGTGGAAAATTGTAATGCAGCAGGAACTTTTCCCTTCCCTGCACCATCACGTTATCGATAATCTTTTCATCCATTTTAGTACCCAGGGTAATAGAAGTCAGCGACTGAGTTTCTCCACGGGTAAATAATGCTGAACCATGTGCTCCGGGCAGGAAATCCACCTCACCCCAGATAGGTCTTATTTCATCGGTTTTTCTGCCATCGAGCCTAATTTGATCATCAAGGATCATGCGGCGCATAGCTTCTTTTTCCACATCGTGGTAATACCGTTTAATCAGATTTTCATGAAGGTCAAGGTCCACCTCTTCGTTTTCGGCATTGGCTTCCCGGTATGCTTCAATAAATTCATCACGTATAGCCCTAAATTGTTCCATACGCTCCTGCTTATTTGTAAGCTGTTTTTTAGCCAACTCATATGACTTTGGATAGAGTTCGGCATGAACTTTTTCCCGCAGCTGCTCATCGTTGGTTTCATGGCTGTACTCACGTTTAACAACTCCCAGTTCAGCAGCCAGTTCTTCCTGTACCTTGCAATGCTTCTTTATTTCATCATGGGCAAATTTAATGGCCTCCAGCATTTCCTCTTCAGAGACTTCATTCATTTCGCCCTCTACCATCATAATGTTTTCATACGATGCAGCGACCATAATGTCGAGATCAGCAATTTCCAGTTGTGTATAAGTTGGATTAATAACATACTCACCATTTACACGGGCTACCCTTACTTCAGAAATGGGAGTTTCAAAAGGCACATCGGAAACTACAATTGCTGCAGAAGCAGCAAGACCGGCAAGTGCATCCGGAAGGTCTTCTTTGCCTGCTGAAATCAGCGAAATCATAACAGCTGTTTCAGCATGATAATCTTCGGGGAAAAGGGGACGTAAGGCCCTGTCAACCAACCGTGCAATTAAAATTTCATCATCCGAAGGTCTTCCCTCGCGTTTTAAAAAGCCACCGGGAAACCGGCCCGCAGCAGAAAATTTCTCCCGGTAATCAACCGAGAGAGGCATAAAATCAACATCTTCTCTT
>JBEPWX010000080.1:0-9512 GCA_041642235.1 Mariniphaga sp. | reverse complement strand
TTTCCATTTTTAAGCAATCCCATTTTTTCAAATTCTATCTGGTTAATGCCCAAGTTGAAAGCAGGTGAATCTTTCTTCAACCTGAACCCCTTAGATTCAAAACCTTCAAAAAGAGGATCAGCAATAGTACTATTCTGTTCAACACCTTGTTCCTGAAGCTCATTCAACTGTTCCTGACTACTGTGCACCACACCAGTTGCATAATATAAGTTTTCATCGATATAATAATCGGTTATTTTCGGAAATTCATCCAATGATTCAAGCAACCGACTACTGGCAGCAAATCTCATAAATGTCATAGCACCTCCCACTGACTGGTAGCAAATATTATTTTTGGCTATCCCGCCTTTAATAGGTCCCCAGGCTCCAATTAAAATAAAGGCAAGAGGATTATGCTTTTCTCCATCTACCATTTCCGTAGGAATATAATCAATAAGAAAGTTATTAGTGATTGTAGCATCATATTTTGCAACAATGCCTCCCCTTGCAAATCTGTAAATGATATTTTCTGAAAAAGTTATATCTTTTGCATAATCATCAGAGCGCAGGGATGCCTGCCGGTGGGGAGAATAATTGTCATGTACATAATTCCTCCTTACAATATTATTCCATCCAGTTCCAGATAAATAAATTGCATTCCCATCATCCATTTCCTCCATCACATGATGAATCTCGTTGTATTCAATAATATTATCTGAGGAGAATAAAAAAGGGAAGATTGTATCCCAGTCATTTAAATGAGCAGAATACCTGTCCCACTCCGGATTGACTACATGTTTCACTTCATCCCAGCGAACTGTCCCTGTCAGTTCCCTTCTGTTGCCCATTCGTTTTACATTGAAAAATTGTGGCCTGGGACCACTAATCACCATACCGGTATAGGGAATATTATGTATTAGATTGTGTGCAATTTTGTTTCCACCACTTTGCCATACAAACAATGCTGGAGAATGTAAATAAGACTCTCCGCCATTGTGTATATGGTTATTTATAATTTCATTGTCACGGTTTACATCTTTTTTACCTGGTCCATAGCCGGATAACAAAATTGGTGTACCCCCTAAATATTTAAATTCATTGTTAATGATTTTGTTATTTTTACTATACAAATCCAATCTGACACCTCCTCCACCGCTGGAGATAAATTTGCATTCATCGATAACACAATCTTGTGTATCGACAAATCTTACCAGGGCATCCGATTTATTATAAAACGCCCAGTCGTGCTGAATGCCAATATCACCCTCTTCCATTGTATCCCTGTCGCCATGGGCAAAAGTAATTCCTCTGAAAACAATGTTTCTTATAATTTTACCTTCTTCTTCATTTCCTTCCAGCCTAATAATTTCTTTTGTCAGCGGATAATAAACATCAGAAGGTTCATCTTCTTCCGGCCAATAGTATATTTTATTGTCCAGTGAATTAATCACCCATTCTCCAGGTTCATCGAGGTGGTCAATTGCATTCAGTACCCGCAAATTGGGATTTGCATCATCACCCGATCCGGATAATTTCGTAATGTAATAAGTTGCAGGAACTGTTGTATAAGCAATATTCTTTTCGAAATTGATTGATTTTAAAGGCAGAATATTAGAAACCCAACCATAATGAGGCCTTGCCATTACTTCTATATCGGATATATTATCCCAGTCGCGAAGGTCGTTTTCGGAAAAAATAAATCTGCTGTAAGGTTCCGGATCATCGTAATTGGCACCCATAAAATCATCTTTTGAGACATTCATTTCATCAGGTTCTGCAGTAGTCATATTTCCCGATATGGCATTTTGAAGAGAAAAGGTATCCTTTCCCAGGAATCGGGCAATTTTATTTGAATTTCCTTCAGGTATATTTGTTGCCCAAATTTTTCCCTGAGCAGATTCTGGTAAATGTGGTATGGAACCTTCTACTTTTTTCCATCCAGCCAACACTTTCCCGGCACTAAAAACTGGCTGTTCATTCTCAAATGCAGAAAAAACGATTGTATTATTACCTAAGCCAAAATCTTCACCGAAAACAACACTTTCTTCAAAAAAATAAGTTCCACCTCTTAAATAGACATTAACTTCCTCATTCTCCAACCCATCAGCAATTAGTTGGCTAACAGCCTCTTTTGCTTTACTCAGACTCAAAAATGGTTGAGATTTTGTACCTTCATTATCATCACTGCCAGTTGGAGATATGTAGTATGTATTTTTATTCTCACTGCAGGAATAAATAAAAAGCATAGAAAACAGGTAAATAAATAATTTCAATCTCATTTGATTATGATTTTTTGTATATGGATTCATAATTAATACAGCTTAGTTTAATTCAAGAAAAGAAGTTATTTCATTATGTGATAATTCTTTTTCTGAAACAACAATTTTCAGTTTTTTTTGAATGTCTGAATTTTTATATACCTGTTTCAGAAAATCCTGGTGATCTCTCATAACTTCAGGAGATACAACTTCACCTTTTGCTGTAACCGGATTAATGATTACAAGTTCCTGAGATGCCAATAAAGCTTGAAGGAAATTTAAATCGTAATAATGAATAGCTTCAGGGACAGCTGTCCATAAATATTTAGGATTATAATCCTGTGTGGTGGCCACATCTTTGAAAGAGATCAACGGATTAACCAAAATAGTTTTATGAATTTTGTTATTGAAAACCGCAAAATGCAGATAAGAAGAACAAGCTTCATCTTTCACCACTG
This sequence comes from Mariniphaga sp., assembly GCA_041642235.1. Classification (GTDB taxonomy): domain Bacteria; phylum Bacteroidota; class Bacteroidia; order Bacteroidales; family Prolixibacteraceae; genus Mariniphaga. Next base: position 6,817 of record JBEPWX010000080.1, on the reverse strand, counting down.
AAGTAATATTTCCGGTATCGATACCTTTCAGGGTTGGAATATGTTTAAATAAAACATCCAGATCACCTGCCTGCATACCCGCAATACTTTTCCCTACCAAATTCGCTGCAATCCAAATGTTGAATGAATACCCCTGTACATATGAATCCCCTTTAAATGCTTTATTTTCCAATTCACCGTTACCAAGAATATCCGGAGCTAAAACAGTATAGCCCATTTCAATATATTTGCCAATTTCCTGTTCATTATTTAGCAATCCATCTTTTCCCGAAGCATCCAGATATAAAAGCAGTGGCCTTATTTCATTGGTATATGGCTTTATCAAAATAAAGGGAATTGGATAATCAAAATCTTCTCCCTGTATAAAATATTTTTCAATTTTATAATTTTTCTTTTCAGATTTGCCGGTATAAACCACTGATTCAATTTGCCGGGTAGAATCGTAACCCGAAAGTTCGTAAACTTTAGATAAAACTTTTTCTCTGTTTTTTAGAAGCTCTTTTGGATTTTTTACAACTCTGTTTTTGATTGCAGCAAGAGCTTTTTCTTTATTAAAATCATAAATGGTTTTACTGTTGTAAGAGGTTGATGTTTGTCCGGTTGAGGTAACAATTAATTCTTCTTCCCTGAAATAGTCTACTTCCAAATCATTATTATCCCCCGGTAAGTTTAGTTCTTTCTGAAAGAAATTGTACATACCTTCCCTGTTATCCTTCTTTGAGCCATGTACTCCATCGGCTTCAATCATTCTAATGTTTTCAGCATGACCCATTGTACTGAAAATTTCTTTTGCTTTATGAAACGTTTCACGTGCTCCCTGAATACTAAAAAAATCCTGTGTAGTAGAAATAATCATAGTAGGTTTTGGGGCTCTCATGGCCAGGAGATCAACATGCTCAAAACCTTTGAGCAAGCCTTTATAAAGATTCTGCTCAGCATCCTGGGGACCAATGGATTCGAAAAGTCTATGATAGCTGGTAATATAAGATTCGGGAGCAGCAGCAAGTATTCGGTTGTCAAATGCCGATACAAATGCAGTTTGAGTTCCTCCACCTGAAACACCCGTCATACCAATACGAGTGGTATCTACTTCAGGTCTTGAATATAAAAAATCAATAGCCCTCACTCCATCCCAAATAAAATAATCACTTATAGAATTTCCTGTCAGCAGGGATTGTGCACCGGCATAAGAATGTTCAAAAGTTGCCCAGCCAATATACGATTGATTTGTTGAAGAATCCAGGTACTGAACCCGCTCCCCCTGCCCAATAGGATCATACGTAAACACAACAAAACCTTTTTTAACGAGATTCAATGTACTGTTTTGGTATACATCCCGGCGAAAGGCGGCCTGAGAATGACCAGTTGGAACAATTACTGCAGGAAGTTTATCTTGTTTTTTTATTTTGGGAATCATCAGGCAGCCGGTGACATAAAATCCCGGCAGAGATTCGAATACAATTTTTTCGACTGTAAAATCTTCGCGTTCGATAGTTCCTGTAATAATAGCATTGAGTGGAGTCTTTTTAAATCCACTTAAACTTTCTGAAAATTTTTCCCTTAACGCTTCAACATAATTAATCCAATCTTCTTTTGAGTGTAATTCTGAAACTTTCTCCTGTCTTTTATTCAGCAAATCTTCAGCAAAAACGGCAATCTGATTGTACAGGGCACTTGAATGATCGGAATATTTCATCCAGCGGATTGGTTCACTTTTGTAGGTATCTAAAACAGATAAGGGTTTCTCCTGTCCATTCACCTCAAAAGAGAATAACAGCAAAAGCGTCCAAAACAAAAGGGGGATGTATCTGATATTCTTTTTTTCTAACACCATTCTATTTTAATTTTAAAAAAATTAGGAATAAGCATTTATTGTATAACTACAACCCAATCCTTATCAATATCTTTAGGTGGATTTCCAATTTCTCTTATTCCCCCACCGGAAATTTTCATGATGCTCCCATCTTGTAACATGCCACCCTCACGGGGATTAAACCATTTGGTGGTATAGGATTTATTATCTACTAATTCAAGGGTAGCATTCCTTGTCCCTGCCGGAAGATATACAATATAAATCTCTCCGGGATTCGCCAAACAATAGGAATCTTCTACTTTTACAAGTGCATTGTAACTTTTCATATCCTGCAACGGATACTGATTCAGAAATTGTGTAGCAATGGTTGACTGCTTCCACCAATTGTGCCGGCTGCGGAAATCTTCAACATTTAAATCATTCTGAGGATAGCGATAACCAAAATACCATTCTACTCCGGCACCACCAGCCATTAACGCACCCCACAAATAATGATGCCGCACGGTATCGTGGTTTGCATCAAATGAATCGGGCATTATACCTTTCCAGGCAGGGCCACACTCGTCGTAATTTACCAGCCAGCGATGACCTGCTTCTTCTGATAGAAGAACCCATTTCATAATTTGTTGGTTCAACAACTTTGGATGCCCAAATTGAATGGAAGGACCATCAAGATTTTCAAATCCAAGAAAGGGAGTAAGATATTCCTCTTGTTTATCACTACCGAAGGTATGAACCACCACATTACTGGAATAAGGATTTATTTTTTTAATATAATTAATCATTGCAACTTTCATTTGATGACTCTGACCAACAGGCGACCATTCTATCGGACCGTTTTCTTCTCCGATGTTCCAAATAACGGCCAGATGATGACCAAACCGGGCAATTAATTCACGCAGGTATAATCTTCGCTGAACATCGGTGTGCCCGCCATCAAGCAAACACTCGTTCTCCGTTTCCTGCAAAACAAAATGTTTCATCATACCCAGTTTTTCCATATGTTCGAAAACTATTTCCCACTGATCGAGTTTGCTACAATCAAAACGATACCTTTCATTGTAATCGGTGTATGGCCACACATCGTTTCCATCACCCATTATATTTAATGTTAGCATATAAGATGAGTTGATTCCCATGGAATGGAGGTAATTTAAGGCTCCGATGATTCCTTTTCCTTTTCCATTTTTCCAAGTTGGATCTCCTTGGTTCCAATCGGCAACATGAGGTTCATACCGATGAAGATTTTTTGTAGGATCAGCTTCCCCTCTCCTTAATATATTGCTCAAATTAAACCGCCGGGTTTGATCAAAATCTCTAAATGCTAAGAAATTCTCCGGGCTGTCAGTTCCGTTTTTTATCCAGATTTCTTTTGTATCCTGAAAAACATAATAGCCCTTACCTCCATTAACGACACGGCCCTTGCCACGGAAATCACTACCAGTTTTATCTGACTTTTTTACATTAAAACTCCCTTCTGTTCCATCTGATAAAATGGATTCACCAAGATGTTCACCCTCCATGACCGCAATATCTTTTCCTTTTCGAAATGACACCTTGTATTTCCAGGTTCCAACTAAATCCGGACGGAAGTGGACTTTCCACACATTTCCTTCTTCAGCTGATGATTCGGCTGCTTTTCCATCGGCTGCAAAAAATCCAGGCACTTTATATTCTCTGTCCCCATTCGAAAATGTAACATCCAGTTTATAATTTAAAAATGGACTCTCTTTTGCCCATTCAGAAGTTTCCGGCCCTTTAATTACAAATGTAATTTTATGCCATTGTTTAAATTCCCCTGTAATTTTAATATTATTATCCTGCTGCTTCATAGACACAAACAAGATAAAAGACAATACGATATAACTTAGTAGTTTCATATTCTTTAATTCAGTGAATACTATTATTTTTTTTACTTAGTACTATTGAAGCAAACGGTTCAATAGTAACCGTTTCCTCATAGGCATTCCCTTTAACATCGTACATAGTGCATGGCAATGAGATTGTTTTATTTTGTTTGGACGCGTTGTATTCAAAAAATAATTCATCGGTTGTGGTAATCATTACTTCTGAATTTTTATCAAAATTTAATGTTTTCCGCCACCCTTTTATCGTTAATGTATCTCTTCTTGATTCTGAGGTCAACTTATCTTTTACTGAATATGTCACCACAGGATAATCTTTAAACGGTATGAGAAAATAGTTTAAATCGGCATAGCCAAAGCTTAAAATACTATCCCCTTTACCATCTGCCAGCTGATAAATTTTATCACCCTGATTATCATTTCCCACAAATGTATTATTCCTGATTGTATTGTCTCTCGCATTCACCTTAATTTGTTCCTCCTCCAGATTTTGCATACTTATAGCCCGATTTGAATTCATGTAAAGTATGTTGTTTTCAATAGTATTCTGTCTTGGCTGATTCATATGAATTCCTTTTGCTCCAAAAGCGATTGTATTATTAAACATTCTGACATTATTTACATAACCATCACTGTATATTGCATTAGAACCACAATTTAAAATTATATTACCTGAAATTTCAATACCTGAGTCATCTGAAATAGTATTGGAATTCACCTCCCACATATAAATGGCAGAACCATCTGTTATCAGCTGGTTTGTATGCTTGATCAGGTTATGGTTCACTATTGAATTAATATAATTTATATAGAAACTTATTCCATTATATCCTGCACTGTCAATTATGTTTTCTTCAACTATTGCATTTTTACAATTCAATGACACTGCCTGGTAACCGCTTTTTGATCTTCCCATTCCGGCATATAAACCTGTACCTTTAATGGTATTCTCAATAATTGTTACATTATTTGTATTACCAACTTCAATTCCTATTCCATTTGTTTTTATTAGTTGATTTCCCTGAATAATGGAATTGGCACAGGACTCTTGCAAATAAACTGCATCTGTTCCCGATAATTCAATATCACAAAATCTGACAGTAAGATTATTAGCTTGTTTACTATAAATGGAGAGTTTATTTGATCCTTGAATATTAAGATTTTCTATTGTAATGTTATTTTGATTATTGACGATCATGATTGTATCAATAATACTGGTCTGTACTATATAATCTTCCGGATTTTCATTTCCAAAAAATACATTCATTTCGGAACCATTACAGTACCATTCACCAAATCTATCAAGAGTTCTAATATCTTTTTGAAAAAAGTAACCATAGCTTTCACCCAGACGTGGAACGTAGTTTGTGCCGGCATCATAAGTTATTTTACCATTTGAATGCCCTGTTATTTTATTTCTGCTAATGGTCCAGTTGTTATTTTTTATAACCATTTCAGCACCAGACCAATCAGGAATATCTGGCAATTCCCTATCAATAACAGATATAGTATTATCTACCTTTTCATAACTAAGATAACCAGTATTTGGAAATCTTCCCAAATGCTGAAGGTGACCGTTAATCACCAAAAGATTTACATCATTATTAAAATTGAATTTGCTTTTGTAAATTCCATTTTCACTATATTCCCAATTCCTTAATTCTACCAAACCACTTATTACAGGTTTTTCACCAGAACCATATGCTCCAAATACAATAGGATTATCAGGTGTTCCGGACGAATTAACTTTAATGGAACCCAACCATTCATCGCCTCTATTAAATAATATCTGATCCCCCGGAAGAGGAGAAAAATCATTTACCTTTTCCAATGATTTCCATGATTGTTCGGGACTGGTACCTGAGTTGGCATCATTCCCCGCAACACTCACGTAATAGGTAGTTGCCCGGCTGGCAGTAAAAAAGAAAACAGGAAACAGGATTAAAAAACAAAATTTTATAACCATGCTAATTCTTTAATTAGATAGTTCAAATTTAAGCACATATCCCGGTACATTGGGTTTTTTCCCTGCAGGTAATTCTATTTCAATTTTATTATCAAGTGCTTTCCAATTTAATGTTTCATTCATTCCCAACATCTTAACACTTTTAATTTTATCTTTGCTGTTGTATAAGGATTTTATTCTAACCTGATTATCCACCGGTTCAACTAAAGACATGGCATATACATAATTGTCTTTTGTTGTAAACCAGAAATCTTCAGACGTAAGTTTAGTCGTAAAACCCTGACTTTTTCTCTCTTCAGTACCTCCTTTGGGTATTATGGTCTCCCCCTCCTTTAAGGTGGTCCATCTTTTTGTTCCATAAATAGCCTCTCCGTTCACCTTCATCCACTCACCTACTTCCCGCAATACCTTAACACTTTCTTCAGGAATAACTCCCTTTCCATCAGGACCTACATTCAAAAGATAATTACCACCTTTACTTGCCAGTTCAACAATCCATATCAAAAGCTCATCAAGTGTTTTCCAGTCGTTGTCGTAACTTTTATATCCCCATGTATTGTTTAAGGTGGCAGGGCTCTCCCAGGTTCGATAGGGTCCAAAGTTTTCAGGAGATATCTGATTGTCACCTCCAGTGGCAAAATCTCCTAATCCATTCCCGACCCGGCTGTTTATCAATGCCTGTGGCTGATAATCATAAGCCAGTTTATAAAATTCAAAACTTTGCTGGCGATTCATAAACCGTGGGTAATCGTACCAGATCTCCACCAGGTTAGGAAACTTTGTCAGAATTTCCCTCATTTGAGGCTTTGCTTTATTCTCAAGATAATCTGCATAAGAAACAGGTGCAGGATCCCAAAGATTGGCTGCCCTTGTTTCCTTTGGTTTATCCGGATTGGCAGCATTGTATTGAGCATTTCCTGAATCTCCCCCATCCATCCAATCTATTGAATGAGAATAATAGAGTCCCAATCTGATGCCATTTCTTTTGCATGCCTCATAGAGTTCAGCGATTGGATCCCGTTTAAAAGGTGTGTAGTCGTAAATATTGTATTCAGACACTTCTGAATGATACATGGAGAAACCATCATGATGTTTGGTCATGGCAACAATATACCTCATACCAGCATCCTTGGCTACTTTTACCCATTCTTCAGCATCAAAATCAACAGGATT